>NZ_JAGXJG010000276.1:0-267 GCF_019091725.1 Cellulomonas sp. GbtcB1
GATTATTTAATAGAATGTGATTTGTACAAACTTATTGTACATTTAGAATATTTAAATATCATTACCTAAAGAGGATGAATAGGCATGAAATTCTATTTCAAAGAATATAGATTTCACATATATTGGTAATGCCAGAAGCAAATTAATATATACATATTTTATTATTTTTTGAAATCAATAGTTTCAAACTATTGTTGGTACATGATATGTAAATATATAGTTACCATATAATTCAGTTTGCATATTCCCAAAAGTGGATATATAACT
>NZ_JAGXJG010000277.1:0-267 GCF_019091725.1 Cellulomonas sp. GbtcB1
TTATTTACAAGGATCCTGTTTATTTGGTTGAACGTGATTATTTTTTTCCCCAATTGAAAGAACAACGTTAATCGAGGAAAAAATATATTTATCCTCAGAGAACTTACCTAGACATTATTGTTATTTAATTTTCATTAGCTATCATAAGTCAACTATTACTTGAAAACTCTCATTTAAACTAATTTTATTTAAAAATAATCATCATGCCACAAATGTTAGAGGTGTATAAGTATTTTATATTTTTATATAAATTTTGAACTCAAGCAT
>NZ_JAGXJG010000278.1:0-267 GCF_019091725.1 Cellulomonas sp. GbtcB1
TTTGGAGATCTAAATTTTTGTTGGGGATCATTCTATGATTGATAAGAGACACATTATGGAAATGAAAAAAAAGTAGTAACCTCTTTGACTTGCTTAGACAAGGTAGCAACCTCTTTCACTTGCAGAAAACTGTAGATGCATGCCTTCTATGTTGAAAGAGAAACAAAAATTGATAGCAGATGTTTTGGCAAAGTGTGCAGAGATTAGGACTTTGGCAACTTTTTGAGGTCAACCAATAGTTGAGTGTTGGAGATGTTTGTTGCACCG
>NZ_JAGXJG010000279.1:0-267 GCF_019091725.1 Cellulomonas sp. GbtcB1
CAAAAATATTCAAAATACAAATATCAGGTCACACAACAACTACAAAATGGAAACCCCAGATGTCCCGAGACCGAATGCTCCAGGTCGCGCTGCCATGGCATGTACTATCCCATCTGAGCTCAGGCTCACTCCTGCTCAGCTTTTGCCTTTCTTTTAGCTACACATGGAAGTAAAATTGTGAGTCAACAGACTCAATAAGAAAAGCATATAGCATATCATATAATACCGACTTGTATCTAGGCGCCCATACACCTATTTACAAGGCTT
>NZ_JAGXJG010000280.1:0-267 GCF_019091725.1 Cellulomonas sp. GbtcB1
AACTCTTTTTTAAATTTAAATTATAGATGTCATTATATTAATAGTTTATTATGAGTCAATATGTCACGTAAGCAAACTTTAACGTTTATTAACTCAGACTTGATATGAGGGGTTTATATGTTATGTTTTTTAAAATGTAGAGGTTGTTTTAGACACAAGTAAACCATAAAGTCTTAAGTGATATATGGCTAAAATCACAAGGGTTAAAATGAATCTTAACTCCCATATATCTTATTAATATTCTGATCTGCTTAAAAAAAATTATAT
>NZ_JAGXJG010000281.1:0-266 GCF_019091725.1 Cellulomonas sp. GbtcB1
CAAGGCCGAGGCCGAGGCGCAGCGCACCACCGCGCAGGCCGACGCCGAGGCGTCCGCCGCCCGCGCCCGCGCCGGGGCGGCGCTGATCGAGCAGCAGCGCCGCGCCGAGGGTGCGCTGGCGATCGCCCGGGCCGAGGCCGGCGGCATCCAGGCGCGCGGTGAGGCCGAGGCCGCCGCCGAGCGCGCCCAGGGCGAGGCCCGAGCCGCCGCGATCAAGGCGGAGTCCGACGCCTACCAGGCGTTCCCCGAGTCGGCGCGGCTGCAGA
>NZ_JAGXJG010000282.1:0-266 GCF_019091725.1 Cellulomonas sp. GbtcB1
ACCAGGTGCGCGTCGTGACGATCGGCGGCGACTGGTCCCGCGAGCTCTGCGGCGGCACGCACGTGCGGCAGACGGGCGAGCTCGGCCTGGTCACCCTGCTCGGCGAGGCCTCGATCGGCTCCGGCGTCCGCCGGGTCGTCGCGCTCGTCGGCGACGGGGCGTACGGCTTCCACGCCAAGGGGCGCGCGCTCGTCGGCCAGATCTCCGGGCTGCTCGGGGCGCGCCCCGACGGGCTCGCCGGCCGGGTGTCCTCGCCGATGACCCGG
>NZ_JAGXJG010000283.1:0-266 GCF_019091725.1 Cellulomonas sp. GbtcB1
CCCGCCTACCACCGGCTGTTCGACGCGACGCCGCGCGCGGTGAAGGCCGTCGACGCCGATATCCCCGTGGGCGGGCCCGCGGTGTCGCCCGGCGCCGACGTCTGGCTGCCGCGGTTCGCCGAGCACGTGGCCGACACCGGGGTGCCGTGCGACTTCGACAGCAAGCACGCGTACACCTCGGGGCCGGCGCAGCACGTGCCGTTCGGGACCTACCAGACGCTGCAGCCGCCGCAGGACCTCCTCGACCAGTTCGCCACGCCGCGGTC
>NZ_JAGXJG010000284.1:0-266 GCF_019091725.1 Cellulomonas sp. GbtcB1
CGCCTGCCGCTGACCGCGGACGGGCTCCGCCGGCCGCCGAGCGGCGACGTGTCCGGCATGACGCAGAACGCCGGCATGGGCTGGCCACGGGCGAACCTGCTCGGGCCGCAGGTGATGATCGTGTCGCCCGCCGGCGGCCTGCGGTCCGAGTCCGGCGAGCCGATCGCGCTCGGGCTGCCCTCGGGGCACTTCGAGCTCGTCGACCAGGTGCGGGCAGCGGCGGAGACCGTCGCGGCCGAGGGCGGGCTGCCGTTCGCCACGTTCGT
>NZ_JAGXJG010000285.1:0-266 GCF_019091725.1 Cellulomonas sp. GbtcB1
CTCACTCACAACCTTGAGTGTAGATTAGTGGGGATCACCATGACTTGAACAAGGTATTACACCTTTGTCCAAAAGCTTATTTCCCCCTATCTCTAAGCACTAAGGGAACTCTCTAGGAAATAGCTTTGGGAATTATCAAGCCTTTTAGGGTTTTCTAGCAAAGTGCTTTCTTGATAGAAAACTTCATCTCACTCAAATGAGCACCAAAGACCTCCTTTTATAATGTATAGGTGATCACTTAGAATTAAAAATACACAACACTTATT
>NZ_JAGXJG010000029.1:0-49047 GCF_019091725.1 Cellulomonas sp. GbtcB1
CCGGTCGAGTTCGTCGGCTACGACCGCAGCACCGCCCGCTCGCGCGCGGCCCGCTCGGTGCGCGCGGCGCGGTCGAGCGACTCGGCGCGGCCGGACAGCGCCCGGGCCCGCTCCTCGGCGGTGCGCAGGCTGAGCCGGGCCTCGGTCTCCTTGCCGCGCGCGGCGGTCGCGGCCGCGTTCGCGGCGTCCCGCTCCCCCGTGCGCTCCTCGATCGCGGCGTCCGTGTCGGCGGGCTCGGCCTCGGCGGCGGCCAGCCGCTCGGTGAGCTCGGCCAGCTCGGCGGCGCCGTCGGCGAGGGTCTGCTCCGCGGTGGCCAGCGACGCCTGGACGCGCTCCGCCTCGTTCCGCGCGGCGCGGGCGGTCGCGCCGAGGTGGCCGAGCTGCTCGGCGACCGCGGCCAGCGCGGCGTCGGACTCGTTGAGCTCGTCGAGGGTGCGCTGGTACTCGGCGCGGGCAGCCTCCTCGGCCTCGCGCGCGCCCACCAGGGCGAACCGCGCCTGCTCCGCGCGCGCCGCCGCGGCCTCGGCGCCCTGCCGGGCGTCGTCCAGGGCGGACTGCAGGTGCAGGGCGCTCGGCGCGGTGGCGGAGCCGCCGGACGCGCGGTGCGCGGCGAGCACGTCGCCGGCGCGGGTGGCGACCACGACGTCGGGGCGGTCGCGCAGCACGCCGCGCGCGGCGACCAGGTCGTCCACGACGGCGACGCCGCGCAGCAGCCGGCGCACGGCCGGCACGACCGCCGGCGGCGCCTGGACGAGGTCGAGGGCCCAGTCGGCGCCCCCGGGGGCCGCGCCCTGGTCCTCGTCGCCCGCGTCCGCCGCGTCCCCGGCCGCGACGACGAGCCCCGCCCGCCCGGCGTCCTGCTCGCGCAGCCAGCGGATCGCGTCCACCGCCGCCTCCACCGACTCCACCGCGACCGCGTCCGCGGACGCACCGAGCGCCGCCACGATCGCGTCCTCGTCCCCGGCCGCGACGCCGAGCAGCGCGGCGACCGACCCGACCACGCCCACCAGGTCGTCCGCCGCGAGCAGCGCGCCGGCGCCGTCCTTGCGGGTCAGGCTGAGCTCGAGCGTCTCGATGCGGGACTCCAGCGCGGCGCGCTCGCGCTCGGCCTCGGTCAGCTGCGCCGTCAGCTCGGCGACCCGCGCGGACGCGGTCTCGACCGCCTCGGCGGCCGCCTCGTGCGCGGCGTCCAGGTCCTCCTCGCCCTCCTCGACGCCGGCGACCCGGGTCTCGAGGGCGGTGAACTTGACGGTCGCCTCGTGCCCGCGCCGCTCGGCGGCGGTCAGCGTCTCGCGGAGCCGGCCGATCTCGGCCTCGGTGGCCTCCAGCCGGCTGCGCCGTGCGCCGACCTGCCCGGCGAGCCGTGCGAGCCCCTCGCGGCGGTCGGCCGCGCCGCGGAGCACCGTGGCCAGCGCCTTCTCGGCCGCGGCCGCGGCACCCTCCGCCTCCTGGCGCGCGGCCTGGGCGGCCTCCAGCGCGGCGCGGGCGGCGTCCACCTCGGCGGTGAGCTCGGCCTCGGCAGCGCGCACGCGCTCGGCCTGGCGCTCGAGGTCGTCCGGGTCCTGCCCGCGGGTCGGCTCGGGGCCGGCGCTCCCCAGGAGCCGGGCGCGGTCCGCGGCCAGCGAGGCCGTCCCGCGCAGCCGCTCGCGCAGCGAGGAGAGCCGGTACCAGACGTCGGACGCCTCCCCGAGCGCGGGCGCCGCCTCCGCCGCCTCCCGCTCCAGCGCCGCGAGCCTGGTGCGGGCGGCGTCCAGCGCCGCCTCCGCCTCGGCCCGGCGGGCCCGCAGGGCCGTGTCGTCGGCGATCTCCTGCTCCAGCTGCGCGGTGAGCTGCGCCAGGTCGTCGGCCAGCAGCCGGGCGCGGGCGTCGCGCAGGTCGGCCTGCACGGTCTGCGCGCGGCGGGCGACCTCGGCCTGCCGCCCGAGCGGCCCGAGCTGGCGGCGCAGCTCCCCGGTCAGGTCGGTGAGCCGGGTGAGGTTCGCCTGCATCGCGTCGAGCTTGCGGAGCGCCTTCTCCTTGCGCTTGCGGTGCTTGAGGACGCCCGCGGCCTCCTCGATGAACCCGCGGCGCTCCTCCGGGGTCGCGCGCAGCACGGCGTCGAGCTGCCCCTGGCCGACGATGACGTGCATCTCGCGGCCGAGGCCGGAGTCGGACAGCAGGTCCTGGATGTCGAGCAGCCGGCACGCGCGGCCGTTGATCGCGTACTCCGAGCCGCCGTTGCGGAACAGCGTCCGCGAGATCGTGACCTCGGTGTACTCGATCGGCAGGGCGCCGTCGGTGTTGTCGATCGTCAGCGCGACCTCGGCCCGGCCCAGCGGCGGGCGCCCGGAGGTGCCGGCGAAGATGACGTCCTCCATCTTGCCGCCGCGCAGCGACTTGGCGCCCTGCTCGCCCATGACCCAGGCGAGCGCGTCGACGACGTTGGACTTGCCGGAGCCGTTCGGCCCGACGACGCAGGTCACCCCGGGCTCGAGGTTCAGCGTCGTCGCCGAGGCGAACGACTTGAACCCGCGCAGGGTGAGCGTCTTCAGGTGCACGGGCCGCAGCCTAGTGCGGCCGCGGCCCGTGCCCCGGGAGGTGGTGGGTCAGACCGCCAGGGCCGGGAACCAGAGGGCGATCTCGCGGGCGGCCGACTCCTCGGAGTCCGAGCCGTGCACGAGGTTCTGGGTGACCTTGAGGCCCCAGTCGCGGCCCAGGTCGCCGCGGATGGTGCCGGGCGCGGCGGTGGTGGGCTCGGTGGCGCCGGCCAGGGACCGGAAGCCCTCGATGACGCGGTGGCCCTCGGCCACGACGGCCAGGACCGGTCCGGACTTCATGAAGTCGACGAGCGGCTGGAAGAAGGGCTTGCCCTGGTGCTCGGCGTAGTGCTGCTCCAGGAGGGCGTCGTCGGCGGTGCGGAGCTCGACGGCCACGAGGGTGTAGCCCTTGGCCTCGATGCGGCGGAGGACCTCGCCGGAGAGTCCGCGGCTGACGCCGTCGGGCTTGACCAGGACGAGGGTGCGCTGGATGTCGCTCATGCCCCGAACCCTAACGAACCCGTCAGGGCTGCGTGGGCGCGGCGGGCGGGTCCTGGGCGCGGGGCGGGAGGCCGCCCTGCGGGGTCTGGTCCGGGTACTCGGCGTCGAACGCCGCCCGCTCGCGGTCGATCCGGGCGCCCAGGCGCAAGGACACGAACCAGAGCACCGCGAACAGCAGGCCGAGCGCGAACATCAGCGGGATCACGAACCCGCAGGCGATGACGACCAGCTGAGCGACCGACCCGGCGACGTAGCCGCCCGGCGCGGTGACCAGCCGGGACAGCACGACGAGCACGACGAACAGCACGCCCGCGACGGTCCAGAGCACCGCCGGCGACGCCGCGACGACCCCGGCCTGCGCCAGCCCGTACGCCGTCAGCGCCGCGAACAGCACCAGCACGCCCTCGAGGACCAGGATCATCGAGGTGAACTGGGGCTTGGCGGGGCGCTTCTGGCGCACGGGCCGGGAGGAGTGCATGCTCACGCGGGAAGGCTACCTGCGGTCGTCGGCGGAGCCGTGGTCCGGGCCCGCGCTCTCGCCCGGGGCGGCCGCGGACGCGCTCGGGGGCGCCCCCGTCGCACCCACGCCGGCCGAGACGGTCGCCGGCGCGGCCGGGGCCGCGGCGGTCGCCTCGCCGCGCGCCACCATGCCGGCGACGTCGGACAGCTTCACCTCGCGCAGGAACAGCGTGAGCACGAAGCCGACCGCCAGCAGCGGCACCAGGTACCAGAACGCCGGGGCGAGCGCCTCGGTGTACGCGGTGACCACGCCGTCGTGCAGCGGCTCGGGCAGCTGGGAGACGAGAGCGGGAGTCAGCGACTCGGCGGAGCCGCCGGTGTCGATCCCCGCGGAGCCGGCGCCCGCGAACACGGACTCGAGCCGCTCGGACAGCCGCGTGGTGAAGATCGTGCTGAACAGCGCGGTGCCCACCGCGGCGCCGATCTCGCGGAAGAAGTTGTTCGCGGAGGTGGCGGTGCCGAGCTCGTGCGGGTCGACGGAGTTCTGCACGGCCAGCACGACGGTCTGCATGACGAGGCCGAGGCCCGCGCCGAGCGCGAAGATCATCGCGCCGAACAGCACCATCGACATGTCGCCGGTGATCGTGGTGAGCCACGCCAGGCCGAGCGTCGTGATCGCCATGCCGGTGATCGGGAACGCCTTGTACTTCCCGGTCTTCGTGATCGCGAGACCGGAGGCGATCGAGGTCAGCATGACGCCGACGGTCATCGGCAGCATGAGCAGCCCGGACTCGGTCACGCCCGAGCCGGTCGACATCTGCAGGAACGTCGGCAGGAACGCGAGCGACGCGAACATGCCCATGCCGATGACCAGGCCGATGCCGGTGGCGAGGGTGAACGTCGGGTTCTTGAACAGGCGCAGCGGGAGGATCGGCTCGGCGGCGCGCAGCTCGACGAGCACGAACGCCACGGCGGCGGCCAGGGTGCCGACCAGCAGGCCGACGAGGCGCGGGTCGGACCAGTCGTAGCCGCCCTCGCCGGACAACGAGGTCCACGAGGTGACGAGCACCAGGCCGGAGGTCGCGAGGGTCAGCAGGACGATGCCGGCGACGTCGAGCGGGCGGTTCGACCGGTGGCTCGGCAGCTTCAGCGTGAACCAGGCGACGACGAGCGCGGCGATGCCGATCGGGATGTTGATCCAGAAGCACCAGCGCCAGTCGAAGTGGTCCGTGAACAGGCCGCCGAGCAGCGGGCCGGCGACCGCGGAGACGCCGAACAGCGCACCCATCGGGCCCATGTACTTGCCGCGCTCCTTGGCGGGCACGATGTCGGCGATGATCGCCTGCGACAGGATGATCAGGCCGCCGCCGCCGAGGCCCTGGACGCCGCGCCAGATGACGAGCTCGTGGAAGGTCTGCGCGAAGCCGGCGCCGGCGGACGCGAGCGTGAACAGGCTGATCGCGACGAGGAACGGCCAGCGCCGCCCCCACAGGTCGCCGAACTTGCCGTACAGCGGCATGACGATCGCGATCGCCAGGATGTAGATCGTCACGACCCAGCCCTGGTGCTCGACGCCGTTCAGCTCGCCGACGATCGTGGGCATCGCGGTGCCGACGATCGACTGGTCGAGGGACGACAGCAGCATGCTGGCGAGCAGGGCCCCGAAGATCAGCCACACGGTGCGCTGGTTCAGCTCCACCAGGGGCTTGTCGGGGGCGGGGGCGGCGGTGGCCATGGGTACCTCGTTCTCGTGCGGGCGGCGCCGGGGCCGCCGGGGCGACGCCGGGGCGGGGCCGTCGTCGGCGGTGGTGGTGCGGCGGGTGGTGGTGCGGTGGCCGCGGGGGCGGCCGGACCGCGACGGGTGCTAGCGGGGCGCGAAGATCGCGGTGAGGTCCGCGACGACCGACGGCAGGTGGTCCTGGACGTCGCCGGTCCCCCCGGAGGTGTCCCAGCGCACGAACGTCGCGTGCGCGAGGCCGAGCAGCAGGGTCCCGACCAGGGCGACCGCGGACTCGTCGGCCGCGTCGCCGAGCCGGCGCCGGACCAGGGCGCCGATCTCGTCGTGCAGGCCCTGGACGTGGGTGTAGGCCCGGAGCATGAGCTCCGGGTGGCCCTTCGCGAGCTCGAAGGCCCGCTCCATCCGCTCCTTGCCGAGCGGCGGGTGGTCGAGGGCGCTGGCGGTGAGGGCCTGCATGTCGGCGAGCAGGTCGCCGGTGGGCCCGCCGGTCGCGAACGCCTCGGCGGCGGCCTCGTCGAGGCGCCAGTGCTCCATGCCGAGCACGGCGTCGTCCTTCGACTCGAAGTAGTTGAAGAACGTGCGGACCGAGACGCCGACCTCGGCGCAGATGGCCTCGACCGTCACGCGGTCCAGCCCCTGCTCCGCCGCGAGGCGGTGGGTGGCGTCGACGAACGCCTCCAGGCGGGCGCGCTTCTTGCGCGCCCGCAGCCCCTCGGGCTCCACGACTTCTTGCACGCCCTGAATTATTGCAGAGCGTGCAGAGTTGTCCAGGGCAACGGAGGTGCGAGGCCCGTCACACCTCGCCGAAGCCCTCCTCGACCGCTCCGACGAACGCGTCCACGGCGACCCGCGCCTGCGGGCCGGTGGCGGTCACCTCGAGGGTCCGGCCCTGCGTGGCGGCGAGCTGCATGAGCTCCAGGACGCTCGCGCCGTTCACGCCGTCGACCTGCACGGCGGCGTCGAAGCCGGCCATCATCCGGGCGAGCACCGCGGCCGGGCGGGCGTGCAGTCCCATGGGGTTGCGCACGACGACGTGCGCGGTGATGGGGGCTGCGGAGTCGCCGGCGTGCGGCGGGGCGGGCGGCGTGGGCTCGGCGGACGCCTCGGGCGCCACCTCCCCCGGCCCCGCGGCGTGCGGGAAGCCCGCCCCCGCGGCCACGGCGGCGCCGAGCACCTCGCCCACCGGCGCCCCGCCCGCGGCGGTCACCCCGGCGGCGACCGCCGCCTCGACGAACGGCGCGTCCGCCAGGTGCACCCGGGCCGCGACGTCCTCGTCGAGGAACTCGAGGACGGACTCGGTGGTGAGGACCGCCGACCCCAGGTCGGTGAGCACGACCGCGGACCGGCCGTCGGCCGTCGCCTCGCCGAGCGCCTGCTCGACCAGGTCGAAGCTCGTGCCGAGCCCACCCGCGCCGTCGCCGCCGGCCGCGACGATCAGCACCTCCGGCGCCATCTGCGCCGCCAGCTCCCGGACGCCCTCGGCCAGCGTCGCCGAGTGGGAGACCAGGACGAGGGCGACCGGGGCGGTCATGCGGCGGCCTCCGCGGTGGCCGCCGCCGCCTCGAGGATCAGGGCGGTCGACGTGGCACCCGGGTCCTGGTGTCCGGCCGAGCGCTCGCCCAGGTAGGACGCACGCCCCTTCGTCGCGACCAGGGGGATCGTCGCCTCGGCCCCGGCGCGCGCCGCCTCGGCCGCGGCCGCCAGCACCGCGGCCGGGGAGGCGCCCGCGTCGGACGCGGCCACGGCGGCCTCGACCGCCGGGGTCCACGCGTCGACCATCGTCTTCTCGCCGGTCGTGGCCTTGCCGCGCACGACGATGCCCTCCAGGCCGGCCTCCAGCAGCGCCACGACCGCGGCGCTGTCGAGCTCCGGCAGCCCGGTCACCTTCGCGGCGCGCAGGTAGGCCGTGCCGTACAGCGGGCCCGCGGCGCCGCCGACGGTGGACATGAGGGTCGTGGCCACGAGCTTGAGCACGGCGCCGACGTCGCCCGGCGGGGCGTCCAGCGCGTCCAGCTTGGCCGTCACGGCGGTGAACCCCCGGTTGAGGTTCTCGCCGTGGTCGCCGTCGCCGATCTGCCGGTCGAGCTCGATTAAGAGCGACCGGTGCTCGGCGACCACCTGCGCCGTGCGCCGCACCCAGGCGACCGCCCAGCCCGCGTCCAGAGAGCCCGTCATGTCCCGTTCCCACCTCCGCCGTCGGACCCACGACCCCGCCCCCGGGAGGGCGGCGGGCCGGCTACCAGTGCAGCGCGGCCGTGCGCACCGGCGCGTCCCAGAGCGCGGTGAGCTCGTCGTCCAACCGGAGGACAGTGACCGAGGCGCCCTGCATCTCCAGTGATGTCACGTAGTTGCCCACGAGCGAGCGGGTCACCTGGACCCCGCGGCCCTCGAGCAGCTTGCGTGCCTGACGATAGACGACGTAGAGCTCCGACAGCGGCGTGCCGCCCATGCCGTTGACGAACAGCAGCACCTGCTCCCCCGACGCCAGGCCGAGGTCGTCGGCCACCGGGGTCAGCAGCATCTCGGTGATCTCGTCGGCCGGGGCGGCCTTGATGCGGCGCCGGCCCGGCTCGCCGTGGATGCCGATGCCGATCTCGAGCTCGTCGTCCGGCAGGTCGAAGGACGGCTTGCCGGCGTGCGGGACGGTGCACGCGGTCAGCGCGACGCCCATCGACCGCACGTTCGCCACGACCTTCTCCGCCACCGCGACGACGGCGTCCAGGTCGTTCCCCCGGGCGGCGGCTGCGCCGGCGATCTTCTCGACCGCGACGGTGCCCGCGACGCCGCGGCGGCCCGCGGTGTACAGCGAGTCCTCGACCGCGACGTCGTCGTTCACGACCACCGTCCGGACCGTCAGGTCGTCGGCGTCGGCGAGCTCGGCGGCGGTCTCGAAGTTGAGCACGTCGCCGGTGTAGTTCTTGACGATCGCGAGGACGCCCGCCCCGCCGTCGGCCGCCGCGAACGCGGGGGCGATCTGGTCCGGTGTGGGCGAGGTGAACATCGCGCCCGGCACGGCGGCGTCGAGCATCCCGTCGCCGACGAACCCGGCGTGCAGCGGCTCGTGGCCGGAGCCGCCGCCGGACACGAGGCCGACCTTGCCGCTCACGGCGCCGCCGGCGCGGGAGACGAACAGCGGGTCGGTGTGCACCTCGACCACGTCGGCGTGCGCGAGGCCGAAGCCCTCCACCGACTCGGCGACGACGTTCTGGGGGTCGTTGATGAGCTTCTTCACGGCGATGCTTCCTTCCCGGCACCCGGACCGCGGCGCCCTCGCCGCGACAGTGCTCACACTCGCCGCGCTGGTCGCGGGCCGTCAAGGGCACGGTGTGCGGCGGGGGTGCACGTTCGTGCACCCCCGCCGCGGCGTCCGTCAGGCGCGGCCGGTGAGCACCCGCGCCTCGGCCACCAGGTAGATCGACCCGGTCACGAGGACGGCCGCGCCGCGCTCCACCTCGCGCTCCGCGAGGTCCGCCGCCAGGGTCACGGCCTCGTCGAGCCGCTCGCGGACGTGCACCCGGTCCTCGCCGAACACGTCGACGGCGATCTCGGCCAGGTCGTCGACCTCCATCGCCCGCGGGTTCGACGCCCGCGTCACGACGACCTCGGCCAGGTACGGCTCCAGGACCGCGAGCAGGCTCTCGGCGTCCTTGTCCGCCATCGCCCCGACCACCCCGACGATCCGCTGGAACGCGAACGCCTCCTCGACCGCCGCGACCAGCGCCTCCGCGCCCGCGGGGTTGTGCGCCCCGTCGACCAGGACGGTCGGGCTGGACCGGACCAGCTCCAGGCGGCCCGGGGAGTCGACGTCGGCGAACGCCGCCTCCACCACCGACCCGTCCAGCGCGCCGCCGCCGGCGATCAGCGCCTCGACGGCCGCGAGCGCCGCGAGCGCGTTGTGCGCCTGGTGCTCGCCGTGCAGCGGCAGGAACACGTCGGTGTAGACGCCGCCGGAGCCGCGCAGCGTGAGCAGCTGCCCGCCCACGGCGACCTGCCGGTCCACCACGTCGATGTCGACGCCCTCGCGCACCACCCGCGCCCCGTGCTCGGCCGCGGCGTGCAGGATGACGCCCTCGGCGTCCTCCTCCTGCGTCGACAGCACGAGGGTGGCACCGTCCTTGACGATCCCCGACTTCTCCCCGGCGATCTCCACGAGGGTGTGCCCGAGCCAGCGCTCGTGGTCGTAGGCGACCGGGGTGATGACCGCGACCTCGCCGTCGGCGACGTTCGTGGCGTCCCAGCGGCCGCCCATCCCGACCTCGACCACCGCGACGTCCACCGGGGCGTCCGCGAAGGCCGCGAACGCCATCACGGTGAACACCTCGAAGAAGCTCAGCCGCGGCCGACCGGCCTCCTGCTCCTTGACGTCGACCATGTGCACGTACGGCGCGACGTCCTGCCAGGTGGCCACGAACGCCTCGTCGGAGATCGGCTCCCCGTCGATCGCGATGCGCTCCGTCACCCGGTGCAGGTGCGGGCTGGTGAACCGGCCGGTGCGCAGCCCGTGCTCGCGCACCAGCCGCTCGACCATGCGCGCGGTCGACGTCTTGCCGTTCGTGCCGGTGAGGTGCACGACCCGGTACGCCTTCTGCGGGTCGCCCAGCAGCTCGCACACCGCAGCGACCCGGTCGAGGGTCGGGTCGATGTCGTGCTCGGGCGCGCGCTCGAGGATGCCGGCGTACACCTCGTCGGCGGCGCGGCGGGCGGCTGCGGCGGCCTCGTCGCGCTGGTGGTCCGCTCCCCCGCGGCCCTTCGCGGCGGCCATCAGGCGGCCACCCGCTCGACGCCGACGGTGAGCTCGGAGCCGCCGTCCTCGACGACCACCTCCGTCGCCAGCGTCTCCCGCGCGATGAACTCCCGGTGCGCGTCGACCGCGGCCCGGTGCTCGGCCGGGACGCCCAGCGTGAGCCGGATCCGGTCGGTGACCACGAGGTCGGCCGCCTTGCGGGCGTCCTGCACCGCGCGGACCACGTCGCGGGCGTAGCCCTCGGCGAGCAGCGCCTCGTCCAGCGCCAGGTCCAGCACCACGAACCCGCCCGAGGGCAGCACGCCCGCGGCCAGCGTCGGGGCCTCGCCCTCGGCCGTCGTGACGTCGATCGTGGTCGTCAGCTCGTACTCGGACGGCTGCATCGGGACCTCGCCGTCGTCGGTGCGCACGACCACCGTGCCCTCGGCGTCCGTCGACCAGTCGCCGGCCTTCGCCGCGCGGATCACGGCCTGGACGCCGCGGCCCAGGCGCGGGCCGGCGGCGCGCGCGTTCACCGCGAGGTTGCTCCGGACCGCGACGCCGCCGGCGGCAGCCTCCTCGACCGTCGACAGCGCGACGTGCTTGACGTTGAGCTCCGCGGCGAGCAGGTCCGCGAACGGGGCCAGCGCCTCGGGCGTCGCCGTGGCGACGCGCAGCTCGTTCAGCGGCTGGCGGACGCGCAGGCCGTTGGCCTTGCGCAGCGCGAGCGCCGCCGACACCGCCTCGCGCACGCCGTCGACCGCGGCGACCAGGTCGTCGTCGGCCGCGAGCGCCAGGTCGTCCGCCGAGCCGTCGCCCAGGGTCGGCCAGTCGGTCAGGTGCACCGACCGGTCGCCGGTCAGGCCGCGCCACACCTCCTCGGAGAGCAGCGGGGCCAGCGGCGCCATGACGCGGGTCAGCGTCTCGAGCGAGGTCCACAGCGTGTCGAACGCCGCGGCGTCCTCGGACCAGAACCGGTCGCGCTGCGTGCGGACGTACCAGTTGGTCAGCAGGTCCAGGTGCACCCGGACGGTCTCGCAGGCTCCCGGCACGTCGTACGCGTCGAGCTGCGCGGTCACGGTCTCGACCAGCTTCCGGGTCCGGGCGAGCACGTACCGGTCCATGGTGGTGACCGGGGTGTCGGGCGTGACCCGGCCGGCGGTGAGGCCGGTCCCGTCGTTCGCCGCGTTGGCGTACAGCGCGAAGAAGTACCAGGTGCTCCACAGCGGGAGCAGCACCTGGCGGACCTCCGAGCGGATGCCCTCCTCGGTGACGACCAGGTTGCCGCCGCGCAGGATCGGCGACGCCATGAGGAACCAGCGCATCGCGTCCGAGCCGTCGCGGTCGAACACCTCGTTCACGTCCGGGTAGTTCCGCAGCGACTTGCTCATCTTCCGGCCGTCCGAGCCCAGCACGATGCCGTGCGAGACGGACGTGCGGAACGCGGGGCGGTCGAACAGCGCCGTCGCCAGCACGTGCAGCAGGTAGAACCAGCCGCGCGTCTGCCCGATGTACTCGGTGATGAAGTCGCCCGGGTAGTGGTGCTCGAACCAGTCGGCGTTCTCGAACGGGTAGTGCACCTGGGCGAACGGCATCGACCCGGAGTCGAACCACACGTCCAGCACGTCGGGGATCCGGCGCATGGTCGAGCGCCCGGTGGGGTCGTCCGGGTTCGGGCGGGTCAGCTCGTCGATGAACGGCCGGTGCAGGTCGGGCTCGCCGGCGTCGTTCAGCGGCAGCCGGCCGAAGTCGGCCTCCAGCTCGGCGAACGAGCCGTAGACGTCGATGCGCGGGTGCGCCGGGTCGTCGCTCACCCACACCGGGATCGGCGTGCCCCAGTACCGGTTCCGGGACACCGACCAGTCGCGGGCGTTCGCGAGCCAGTTGCCGAACTGGCCGTCCTGGATGTGCTCCGGCACCCAGGAGATGTCCTGGTTGAGCTCGACCATCCGGTCGCGGAAGGCCGTGACCTTCACGAACCAGGACGACACGGCCTTGTAGATCAGCGGGTTCCGGCACCGCCAGCAGTGCGGGTACGAGTGCACGTACGACGCCTGGCGCAGCAGGCGGCCGTCGGCGCGCAGCCGCTGGGTGATCGGCTTGTTGGCCTCGAAGACCTGCTGGCCCTCGAAGTCGGGCACGAGGGACGTGAACTTCCCGCCCTCGTCGACGCTCAGCACCGTCGGGATGCCGACCGCCTCGCAGGTCTCCTGGTCGACCTCGCCGTAGGCCGGGGCCTGGTGCACCACGCCGGTGCCGTCCTCGGTCGTGACGTAGTCGGCGAGCAGGATCTGGAAGCCGTGCTCGGCCATGCCCGGCTGGTCCGCCAGGTAGTCGAACAGCCGCTCGTACCGGACGCCGGCCAGGTCGGCGCCGCGCACCTCGCGGGTCACCGCGGCCAGGGCGTCCTCGGCGGAGTCGTAGCCGAGGTCCTTGGCGTAGCCCTTGACGAGGTCGCGGGCGAGGAGGAACTGCTCCGCCGTCGCGGAGGTGCCGTTCGGGCCGGCGGGGACCACCGCGTAGGTGACGTCGGGGCCGACCGCGAGCGCCGAGTTGGTCGGCAGGGTCCACGGGGTCGTGGTCCAGGCGAGGGCGGCGACGCCGTCGAGGCCGAGCTCTTGCGCCCGGGGGCCGGTCAGCGGGAACGTGACCGTCACCGTCTGGTCCTGGACGTCCTTGTAGACGTCGTCGTCCATCCGCAGCTCGTGGTTCGACAGCGGCGTCTGGTCGTTCCAGCAGTACGGCAGCACGCGGTAGCCCTCGTACGCCCAGCCCTTGTCGTAGAGCCGCTTGAACGCCCAGATCACCGACTCCATGAACGTCGGGTCGAGCGTCTTGTAGTCGTGCTCGAAGTCCACCCAGCGCGCCTGGCGCGTCACGTACACCTGCCACTCGTCGGTGTACCGCAGCACCGACGTCCGGCAGGCGTCGTTGAACGCCTTGATACCCATCTCCTCGATCTGCCCCTTGTCGGTGATGCCGAGGATCCGCTCCGCCTCGAGCTCCGCCGGCAGGCCGTGCGTGTCCCAGCCGAACCGGCGCTCGACGCGGCGGCCCCGCTGCGTCTGGTACCGGCCGACGATGTCCTTGGCGTACCCGGTCAGCAGGTGGCCGTAGTGCGGCAGGCCGTTCGCGAACGGCGGGCCGTCGTAGAACACGAACTCGTTCGCGCCGTCGGTGCCGGCGTCACGGGCGTCGATCGACGCCTGGAACGTGCCGTCGGACTCCCAGTACGCGAGGACGTCCTTCTCCAGCGCCGGCAGGTCCGGGGACGCGGGCAGGCCGAAGGACGCGCCGGGCGCGACGGGGGCGGCGTGCTTGCCGCTCGGGGTGCGGTGCAGCGGATAGGCCATGGCGGATGGCGCTCCTGGTGGTCGGCGGGCCCGGGGGCTCGCGGTGCGGTGGCGGATCCACGGGGACGACGCCCGCCCGGCTCTCGCCCGGTGCGCACCGCGGTACCACCCCGCTTGCCGATCGCCTGGCCCGCTGGTGCGGGGTCGGCGCGCGACCACTCTCTGCGACGGCTGTGACGGGCCTGCCCCGTCCGGTTCTACTGGGGGCGCCGGTGGTGCTGCCGCCCTGTTCTTCCGGAGGCTCCCCGGTGATGGCCGGATCGGTGCCTGTGCGCACGAGTGTAGCGACGGCGTCCAGCGGGCCGCACCGGGATACCCGCCCGCCGCCCGGGCGCCCGGGTCGATCACCCGGCGATCCGGGCCACCCGCCCTTCCGCCCGGGACGCCCCCGGGCCCAGCGTCGTGCCCGGCGGAGGCACCGGGCCTCCCCGTCACGGAGGGGCACGACATGACCACGCACGACACCTCGTCCACGACCGCCGGCCGCGCGTCCGGCGTCGGTGCCGCCGCAGGGGGCGGCACCGACGCGGCCGGCGCGACGCCCGCGACCACCCCGGCGTCGGTCGCCGTCAGCCGCGTCCGGCCGCAGCCGCGCGGCTGGGCGCTCGCCGGGATCGCGGCCGGCGTGACCGGCCTGGTCGGCATCCAGGCCTCGATGGCGCTCGGCGTGAACTGGGAGGAGACCGCCGGCGACGCGGACGCGATCATCGCCGACCTGTCCGGGCGCACCGCGACACTGCTGCTGTTCCACACCGCGACGATCCTGTCGGCGCTGCTGGCCGTCGTCTTCGCCGCAGGCCTGTCCCGGCGGCTGTCCCAGCAGGCGCCTGCGGGGAGCCTGCTGCCGTCGGTCGCGTCCGGCGGGCTGCTGCTGGTGGCCGTCGCGGGGCTGCTCGGGTCGGGGCTCGACACCCAGTTCATGTTCGGCCTCGCCGATGTCGACCTGATCGTCCCGGAGTCGGGCGCGTTCTTCAGCGACTGGATCGCGACCATCCCGTGGCTGTGGGTCGGGGCGGGGCTGTCCGGGGTCGCGGTGGCCGTGGCGGCGCTGCGGCACGCGGCGGCGCCGCGGTGGCTCGGCTGGGTGGGCGCGGTGCTCGGCGGGCTGACGCTGCTGCTCGGCATCTCGCCGCTGCAGTACATGGCCGGGTTCACCGGCCCGATCTGGCTGCTGCTGACCGCGATCGGGTTCGCGGTGGGCGACCGGCGGTGATCGTCGAAGTCGTGCCCGAACCCTCCCGTTCTGTGGTGGTCTGCCCCTACGGTGACGCCATGGGCCGGGAGGGTTCGGGCGCGCGCGACCTGCCGCGCGACGGGCTGCCCGGCGTGGCGCTCGCGATCGCCCTGGTCGCCTGGCTGCTCGCCGGGACGGCGGTCGTGCTGCACGTCGCCGCCGGAGGTGGGATGTCCGCGGGCGACCTGCTGTTCACCGCCGTCGACGTCACCGTGGCGGCCGTCTACGGCACCGTCGGCGCGGTCGTCCTGTCCCGGCGCCGGCACCCCGTCGGCTGGCTGGTCGCGCTGACGGGCGTCGCGGGTGGGGTGTCGGCGGTCGGCGGCGCCTGGGGGGTGTTCGCGGCCGCCCGGCCCGGCGCCCCCGCGCTCGACTGGCTGACGGGCGCCTTCGGCTGGGTGTGGGTGCCCGGCACCGTCGCGCTGTTCACCGTGGTGCCGTGGCCGGCCCGCGACCGGCGGCTCGGGCCGGTGGCCTGGGCCGGCGTCGCGCTGGGGACCGGCTCGGGCCTGCTGCTCACCGGGACCCGGCTGCTCACGCCGATGTCGGACGCGCGGGGGGCGATCGCGCTGGTCGTGGTCGCCGGGCTGCTCACCGCGGCCGCGACGTGGTGGCGGTACCGCCGCGGGCCGGCGGCCGAGCGCCGCGGGCTGGGGCTGCTCGCCGTCGCGACCGCGATCATGGCGCTGTCGTTCGTGCCGCTGCTGCTGGC
This sequence comes from Cellulomonas sp. GbtcB1, assembly GCF_019091725.1. NCBI lineage: Bacteria > Bacillati > Actinomycetota > Actinomycetes > Micrococcales > Cellulomonadaceae > Cellulomonas > Cellulomonas sp. GbtcB1. Next base: position 15,237 of record NZ_JAGXJG010000029.1, read on the forward strand.
CGACCCCGGGCCTGCGGCGTTCCTCGCCGTGCCGGTGAGCCACCTGGTCTGCCAGGCGCTGTTCCCGGCCGCGCTGCTCGTGACCGTCCTGCGCAACCGCCTGTGGGGACTCGACCTGGCGATCAGCCGCGCGACGGTCGCGGCGCTGCTGACCCTGACCCTCGCCGGGGTGTACGCGATCGTCACGGCGGGGGTGTCGGCGCTCGTGGGCGCCACGACCCCCGGCGCGCAGGTGGCCGCGGCGGTCGGCGTCGTGCTGCTGCTCCAGCCCGTGCGGGGCTGGTTGCAGGTCCGGGTGCGCCGACTCGTCTACGGCGACGCGACCGACCCCGGGCGGGCCGCTCTGCGGCTGGGCCGGAGCCTGACGACGCCGGGCGGGTCCGCGGACCTCCTGGCCGGGCTGGCGGCGGGCGTCGGCGAGTCGCTCCGGCTGGAGTCGGTCCGGCTGGCGACCCACGGCGCCGACCCGGTCGCCGCGTCCTGGGGAGCACCCACTTCCGACCCGGTCCGCGTGCCGGTCGAGCGCGCCGGCGACGTCGTCGGCGACCTGGCCGTCACCGCCCCGCCCGGCGAGCGGCTGGACGCCCGGAGCCGCGCCGCCCTCGACCAGCTCGCTCCCGTCGTCGCGGCCGGCCTGGCGCTCGCGACCGGGGCCCGGGACCTGGAACGCGCCCGGGACGCCGCGACGTCGGCCCGGCTCCGCGAGCGCCGCGTGGTCCGGCGGGAGCTCCACGACGGGCTCGGCCCGTGGCTGTCGGGGATGCGCCTCGGGCTGCAGGGAGCGGTCAACCTGCTCGACGGCGGCCGGCCCGACGACGTCGAGGCGGCGCGCGCCGCGCTGACCGCACTGCGGGACGAGGCCGAGCGGCGCGTCGAGGACGTCCGGGACCTCGCCCGTGGGCTGCTGCCGCCAGTGCTCGACGAGCAGGGCCTCGGGCCGGCGCTCGACGACCTGGCCCGGCGGCTCGGGCGCGAGGGGTTCGCCGTCGAGGTCGCCGGGGACGACCCCGGGGCGCTCGACCCCGTCGTGGCGGCCGCGGCGTACGGGGTCCTGAGCGAGGCCGCGCGCAACGCGCAGCGGCACTCCGGGGCCGTCGGCTGCCGGATCGTCGTACGCCGGTCCGCGGACCTGCTGGACGTGCGGTGCACGGACGCGGGGCGCGGGCCGGGACCCGCCGCCGGGTCCGCACGGCCGGGCGACGCCGTCGGCGTGGGCACCCGCTCGATGCGGGAGCGGGCGGAGGAGCTGGGCGGTCGGCTCGAGGTGGCCGAGGCGGCGCCGGGGACGGTCGTGCGTGCGGTGCTGCCGCTGGTGCCGGGGGGGCCGGTGCCGGGGGCGGGCGGGGTGGGTGCCGGGGTGGGCGCCGGATCCGACGCCGCCGAGGCGGTGCCGACGTGACGGTGCGGGTCGTGCTCGTGGACGACCACCCGGTGTTCCGGATCGGCATGGCGGCGCTGCTGGGGTCCCTCGCGGGTGTCGAGGTCGTCGGGACGGCGGCCGGGGCCGCGGAGGCGCGGGCGCTCCTGACCGGCGACGGCGCTCCCGGTGCGGACGTCGTCGTCATGGACCTCGACCTCGGCGACGGGTCGGGGATCGACGTCACGCGGGAGGTCGTCGCCGCGCGGCCGGGGACCGCCGTGCTCGTCATGAGCATGCACGAGGACGACGACGCCGTGGTCGCCGCCGTCCGGGCGGGGGCACGCGGGTACCTGGTGAAGTCCGCGCCGCCCGAGCAGGTCGAGCGCGCGGTCCGTGCCGTCGCCGCCGGGGAGATGATCCTCGGGCCGACGGTGGCGGAGCGGGCGATGGCCTACGTCCTCGGCGGACGCTCGGCCGTCCGGGTGCCGTTCCCGCGGCTGACCGACCGCGAGCGCGAGGTGCTCGACCTGGTCGCCGGCGGGCACGACAACGTGGTCATCGCGCGCCGGCTGGGGCTGTCGGCGAAGACGGTCCGGAACCACGTGGCGAACGTGCTGACCAAGCTGGAGGTGCCGGACCGGTCCGCGGCGATCGTCCGGGCGCGGGCCGAGGGCCTGGGCGGCGCGGGGACGCCGGCGCGCTGAGGCGCGGGGCCCCCGGCCTGATCCCCACCCGATCGTCACGCCGCACCCCGATCGATCGGGTGGCTGCGCGACGATCGGGGGGTTCAGCGCGCAGCCTCGTCGAACAGCGCCACCGCCCGGGCGTCCCCGGCGAGCAGCGCCGCCACGTGGCCCTCCTCCTCCACGAGCGTCGGGTAGCCCCAGACCGCCACGACCGGCTCGCCCCAGAGCGTCCGGCGTCCGGCTTGCGCCCCGGAGTCCAGGGCGAACGCCCAGCCCGCGGGCACGACCGTCGCGACGCCCGCGAACAGCTCCGCGGGCACGAACGCCGGGCCGCCCCAGTCGTCGCGCACCAGCACGCTCAGGTGGTCGGCGAGCACCACGACCCCCGCCGCCTCGTACGTGCGTCCGGGCGTCACCGCGTACGCAGACGCCGCGCTGGTGCCGCGTGGTCGGCGGCCGGCGGGGAGGAACGCGCCGCGGGCCGCGACGCAGCGCAGCCGCAGCACGGACGGGCCCCGCACGCGGCCGCCCCGCCGACCGCGCCGTCAGTCCGTGACCGGCGGCTGCGCCGACCAGGGGAACGTGATCCACCGGTCGGTCCGGCGCCACACAAAGTCCGGCGCGACGATCGAGTGCGACTTCGCGTACAGCACCGCCGTGCGCGCCTCCTCGCAGTGCTCCGCGACGAGCCGCTGCACGAGCGCCAGGGTCTCCCCCGTGTCCGCCACGTCGTCGACGACGAGCGCCCGGCGGCCGACCAGCGCCGCGTTGTCCAGCAGCGGCGGCAGCACGACCGGCTCGGGCAGCCGCGCGTCGATGCCGGTGTAGAACTCGACGTTCAGCGTGCCGCAGGCCTTGAGGCCGAGCGCGTAGGAGAGCGCACCGGCGGGCAGCAGGCCGCCCCGGGCGACCGCCACCACGACGTCGGGCTCGAAGCCGGAGGCCACCACCGCGCGGGCCAGGTCGCGCGCCGCCTCGCCGAACTCGTCCCAGCCCAGGATCTCGCGCTCGTCGGGCAGGTCCTGGCCGGGTGCGGCCTCCGCAGTCGTCATGCCGGTCAGGCTAGCGGCCGGACGTGTGCGTCAGGTTTCGCGGGGCTGTCAGGACCCGGTGGCCGCCGCCGCGTGCTCGACGATCCGCCGGACGTCCTGCAGGTGGTGCAGGGCGTCGTGGGCGTTGTTCCGGGCGACGTCCTCCGCGCGCTGCGGCCCGCGGGTGGCGTGGTCGAGCACGACCCCCTCCGCGAGCGCCGCGGACACCGCGTCGACCCAACCCGGCACGACGCGCCGCAGCGCCAGGAGCGACGCCCCGACGGTCGCGTGCGCGTAGTCCCGCGCCGCCGCGAGCGCGTCCGGGTCGTAGCCGGCCGTGGTCGTGCGGCCGTCGCAGCGCGCCGCGTCCAGGCGGTACGCCCAGGTCTCGAGGTTGTCGGCGACGTGCCGGACGTACGCGGCGGTCGACCAGCCGAGGTCCGGGTGCCGCAGCGGCTCGGGCGCCCCGACGAGCACGGCCGCGAACCGGCCGGGCACCTCGGACACGGCGTGCACCGCCTCCTCCGGGGTGCGGACCCAGGTGTACCCGCACTCGGTGCACGGCTCCCCGTACAGCGCGGCGCCCCACAGCTCCATCCCGGCACCGTACCGCCGGGAGGCGCAGCGACGGTGCGGGCGACGGCCGGGTGGCTCAGGCGCTCTCGCGCAGGGCCCGACGCCGGTTCTCGTGCTCCATCAGCTCGACCGCGAGCGCCCGGTACCCGTCCGGGTCGGACTGCCCGTCCATCCGCTGCAGCCGGCCGCGCAGGTCGGCGATGTGCCGGGTCAGCTCCATCTCGACCAGGGCCATCACCAGCCCGCGCGCGTAGCCGGGCAGCCGGTCGGGGCGGTCCTCGGGCAGCGGCGCGACGGCGAGGCGGGTGATCAGCCCCTCGACCGGCGACGCGGCCTCCTCACGCACGGCGTCCACCCAGCCGACCGCCCCGCCCGGGCCCTCGGCGGCGACCTTGGCGCGCGCGGCGGCGGCCCCGCCAGCGGCGCGGATCGCGGCGTGCACGGCCCGGTACGCGGGCGCGCTGAACGCCTCGGGCGGCAGGTCGTCGAACTCCGGCGGCACGGCGTCCGGCATCTGCAGCACGGCCTCGAGCGCCCGCCGCTCGGTCGCGGTGACCGGGTCGCGCGGGTCGGGCATCGCCATCTGGGGCGCGGGCAGCGGGGTCGCGGCGTCGCGCGGCCCCGGGCCGGCGCCGGCCTGGTCCAGGTCGTGCGGAGGCGCGTCGTCGTACGGCTCCGGCGGCGGCTCGTCGAACCGCTGCCCGTAGCCCTGGCCCGGGTTGGACGGGCCGCGCCCGCCGCCCTGGCCGAACCGGTCGCCGCCGCGCCGGTCGTCCCAGCGACCGCCGCCACCGACACCGCCGCGCGACCCGCCGCCCTGGCCACCGCCGGGTCGTCCGCCGCCCTTGCCGCCGCGCCCGCCGTCCCGGCGCCAGCCGCCCTCCTCCGGCCCCGGGGGCACGAACGCCGTCCGGCCGGCGTTGCTGCCGTAGCCGCCGCCCTGGCCGTAGCCCGACGACGGTGCGCCCCGCCCGGCGTCCCGGCCGCCCGACGAGGACCGCCCGCCGCGCGAGGCCTGCTGCACCGCGCGCTGCACCGTCTCGATGTCCATGCCGAGCCAGCCCGCGAGCATCCGGGTGTACTCGGGGCGCAGCGCGGCGTCCCGGATGCCGCCCGGGATCGGTGCGGCGGCGCGCAGCGCGGCCACCCGGCCCTCGGCGGTGTGCAGGTCGTAGCCCTGCAGCGTCGTGCGGATGACGAACTCGAACAGCGGCTGCCGCGCCTTCACCAGCGCGCGCACCGCGTCCGGGCCCTGCGCCTGGCGCAGGTCGCACGGGTCCATGCCGCCGTCGGCGACCGCCACGAACGTCTGGGCGCTGAACGCCTGGTCCTCGCCGAACGCGCGCATCGCGGCCTTCTGCCCGGCGGAGTCGCCGTCGAACGTGAACACCACCTCGCCGCCGACGGACTCCCCCGACGCCAGCTGGATGCCGGAGCCGGCCCCGCCCGCGCCCATGAGCCGCCGCACGATCCGCGCGTGGTCCGAGCCGAACGCCGTGCCGCAGGTCGCGACCGCGGTGCCGACGCCGGACAGGTGCATCGCCATGACGTCGGTGTAGCCCTCGACGACCACGACCTGCTTGTTCTTCGCGATCTCGCGCTTGGCCAGGTCGATGCCGTAGAGCACCTGGGACTTCTTGTAGAGCGGCGTCTCCGGGGTGTTCAGGTACTTCGGCCCCTGGTCGTCCTCGTACAGCCGGCGGGCGCCGAACCCGACCGTGTCGCCGGTGACCTCGCGGATCGGCCACACCAGGCGGCCGCGGAACCGGTCGTACAGCCCGCGGTTGCCCTGGCTCATCAGGCCGCTGGCGGTGAGCTCGGCCTCGGTGAACGAGCGCCCGCGCAGGTGCCGCAGCAGGTGGTCCCAGCCCTGGGGCGCGTACCCGATGCCGAACTGCTCGGCGGCCGCGCGGTCGAACCCGCGCTCCGCGAGGAACTGCCGGGCCGTCGCGCCCTCCGGGGAGAGCAGCTGCTCGGCGAAGTACTCGGCCGCGACCCGGTGCGCCTCCAGCAGCCGCTGCCGCTTGCCGGGCTCGTGCCCGGGGCGCGGCCCGCCGCCCTCCTCGTACCGCAGCGTCACGCCGGCGCGGCCGGCCAGGTACTCGACCGCCTCGGTGAACGGCAGGCCGTCGATCTTCTGGATGAAGTCGATGACGTCACCGCCCTCGCCGCACCCGAAGCAGTGGTACAGCCCGACCTGCGGGCGGACGTGGAACGACGGCGACTTCTCGTCGTGGAACGGGCACAGGCCCTTCATCGAGCCCACGCCGGCGGTCTTCAGCGCGACGTGCTCGCCGACGACGTCCTCGATCCGGGCGCGCTCGCGGACCGTCTGCACGTCCTCCCGCCGGATCCGTCCCGCCACGGTGACGATCCTAGGTGCCCGGCGAGCCGCACCCGGCCGGTCGTGACCAGCGCCACCGCCGAGGTCGGCGGTTGCGTCCACCGCGGGGGTGGCGCAACCGCCGACCTGGGGCGGAACCGCCGACCTCGAGCCCGTGCGAGCGGGTCAGCAGGCGTCCCACGAGCGGCAGCCGGTGCCGTCGAGCGACGGCTGGGCCGGGACCGCGTCCGCGGGCGACTGCTGGAACACACGGGTGTTCGCGCCCGAGTTCATCTCGAGGATGAGCCCCGTGGCCGGGTCGACGACGATCCGCTCGGCGCCGCCCTGCGCACCGGGCCGGGTCAGGACCTCGCCCGCGCGACCCAGCGAGTCCTCGCCGGGGACGACGGTCGACCCCGGGAGCGAGCCGGCGACCTGCCACGCCGCCTGGAGCAGCGTGGTCGGCAGCCAGCCCGGGTTGTTGTTCAGCAGGTCGTACGCCATCCCGTAGACCTTCTCGTCATCGCTGCCGCTCCGGCGGTCGGGCTCGATGCTGTCGCGGAACACCTGCTCGAGCGCTGCCGGGTCGGTGGGAAGCACGTCGGCATCGCGCACCTCGTCGATCCACTGCCCGTCGATGCGGAACCGGCCGGCCGTGTACGACGGCGCCGTCGCCTCGGTGTTGCCGAGGTCGCCACCCCGGACGAGCAGCCCCGGACGGTCCGGGCTCTGCCACGACTCGTGGCGGTCCGTCACCCCGTCCGGCGCCACGGTCAGCGTGTACCAGTACGGCGCCGCCCCCTGCGCGGTGCCGTCCCGGAGCGCCGCGTCCGCCGCCGCGTCGGCCGCGTCGCGCGCGGCCTCCGCCGCCGCCGAGGCGGACGCGTCCGCCGACGGCTCGGCCGTCGCCACCGGCGTCGTCGTCGCGGCGGGTCCCGCGAGCGTCCCGCTCGACCACGGCGCCTCCGCCCACGCCTGCCCGACCAGCACGCCGGCTAGCACGAGCCCGCCGGCCGCGCCCGCCCCGGCCGCTCGGGTCCAGGCCCGGCGTCGCCGGGCGCGCGGCACGACGCCCGTCAGGTGCACGTCGATCGTCGGGGCGGCGGCCTCGACGCGGGAGCGCAGGTCGCGGGCGAACTCGTCGTCGGTGCTCATCGGGTGCTCCTCGGGTCGGTGGGGCCGGGGCCGACGGCGGCGTCCTCGCCGAGCGAGGCGCGCAGCCGCGCGAGCGCGCGCGACGCGGTGGACTTCACGGTGCCGACGGTGACGCCCAGGTCGTCGGCGACCTCGGCCTCGGACAGGCCCTCCAGGTGCCGCAGGACGACGACGCGCCGCTGCCGGGTGCTGAGCGTGGCGAGCGCGCGGACCAGCTGGTCGCGGTCCGCCTGCCGCTGCGCGCCGGACGGCTCGGCGCCGTGCGGGAGGTCGCCGGGGTCGGTGAGGACCTCGCGGCGGCGCCGTCGCCAGGTGTCGATGCGCAGGTTCGCCAGCACGCGCCGGGCGTAGGCGAGCGGGTCGCGCTCCCGCGCCCGCGGCCACGCCAGGTAGGTGCGGACGAGCGCCTGCTGCACGAGCTCGTCGGCCTGGTGCACGTCGCCGCAGAGCAGCCACGCGGTCCGGGCGAGCGCCGGCGCGGCGTCGCCCATGAACAGGGCGAACTCCTCGTCGACGGTCGCCCGGCGGGTGGGCTCGCGGCGCGCCCCGCGGTCCGGGGCGCGGTCGGGCTGCACGGGGAGCAGCAGCTCCGCCGGCGCGTCGGGCCCCTCGGCCGGGGCGGCGATGGTGACTCTCACACCCGGTACACGCACCGCGGGGCCCGAAGGTTGCGTCAGTACCGCGGCGGGGGTGCCAGGCGCGCGTGCCAGGCGGCCGCGCTGACGTCGGTCAGGCTCGCCACCTGGTCCACCACGACCCGCAGCCGGGCCGCGTCGTCGGCCGCCGCGCGCCAGTCCGCCGCGAACGGCGGCTCCAGCGCCAGCGGCGCCCGCTCGGACAGCACGTGCACCAGGTCGGCGAGGATCTCCCGCTGCCGCTGGTAGAGCGGCTCGAGCTCGCGGGGCGCCATGACGTAGGCGACGGCGAGGCCCTTGAGCACGAGGATCTCGGCCTGGGTCTCCTCCGGGACGATGAGGTCCGCGGCGTACCGGGTCAGCGGGCCGGGCCCGTACTGCTCCCGCGTCGCGACCTGCGCGGCGCGGGCGAACCGTCCGATCAGCTGGCTGGTCGTGTCCTTGAGCGCCGCGAGCGCCCGCCGGGTGCCGTCGAAGCCGGGGCGCCACAGCTCGGCCGCGACCAGCCGGTCCATCGCGGCCTCGAGCCCGGCGGCGTCGATGGCGTCGCCGTACCAGGTCTGGATCGCCTCGACGACCCGCGCGCGCTGGTCCGGCACCGTCAGCACCCACAGGTCGAACCGGCCGCCCACGACGGCGTCCTCGACGTCGTGCACCGAGTACGAGATGTCGTCGGCGAGGTCCATGACCTGCGCCTCGAGGCACTTGCGCCCGACCGGGGACCCGTCGCGCAGCCAGGTGAACACCGGCAGGTCGTCGGCGTAGACGCCGAACTTGTGCGTCGGCCGGCCGGTCGCGGACAGCGGCCCCTCCCCCACGCCCCACGGGTACTTCACGGAGGCGTCGAGCGAGGCGCGCGTGAGGTTGAGCCCGACCGCGACGCCGTCCGGGCCGACGACCTTCGGCTCCAGGCGGGTCAGCAGCCGCAGCGTCTGGGCGTTGCCCTCGAAGCCGCCGATGTCCCGGGAGAGGTGCGCGAGCGCGCGCTCGCCGTTGTGGCCGAACGGCGGGTGACCGAGGTCGTGCGCGAGGCAGGCGGTGTCGACGACGTCGGGGTCGCAGCCGAGGGTCTTGCCGATCTCCCGGCCGACCTGCGCCACCTCGAGGGTGTGGGTCAGCCGGGTGCGGACGAAGTCGTCGGTCGACGGGCCGAGCACCTGGGTCTTGGCGCCGAGCCGGCGCAGCGCCGACGAGTGCACCAGGCGCGCGCGGTCGCGCTCGAACGGGGTCCGGGAGCGCGACTTGGGCGCCTCGGCGACCCAGCGCTCCCGGTCGGCGTCGACGTAGCCGTCGGGGTGCTCGCTGGTCACAGGCCCCAGTTTAGGCGGGCAACCCCGGCACCGGCTCCAGGCGCGACCTACCGCCGCATGCAGACTGCATGCACAATGGCTGTATGGTGGCCCTCCAGATCCGCGACATCCCCGACGACGCGCGCGACGCGCTCACCCGACGCGCGCGGGCCAAGGGTCAGAGCCTGCAGGCGTTCTTGCGCGAGATGGTGCTCCGGGAGGCGGCGTTCGACCACAACGTCGCGCTGCTGGACGCGATCGCCGCCTGGCGCCGTGAGTCACCCGCCTCCGGGCAGGACGTGCTGGACGCGCTCGACGCAGCCCGCGGCGACCGGCCGGGCGGCTCGGAATGATCGTCCCCGACGCCTCCGCATTCGCGCTGCTCTTCACGGGCGACGACCCCCGGGCAGCCGAGGCCGATCGCGCGCTGCGCGCCGATCCGGCGTGGCTCGTCCCCGAGCAGTGGCATGTCGAGGTGCTCGCCGTGATCCGCGGCCTGCTCCTGGGCGACAAGATCGGCCAGGCCCGAGCCGACGCGGCGGTGGGTGCACTCGCGGCCGCTACCGTCGCCGTGACGCCAACGGCGCCGCTGCTGCCACGGATGTGGCAGGTGCGGACGAACCTCTCGGCGTACGACGCCGCCTACGTCGCGGCGGCGGAGGCGCACGACGCGACCCTGGTGACCGCGGACGCACGGATCGCGCGCGCGGGCGTCGCCCGATGCGCGATCCGCACGATCACCGCGTCCTGACCTGCCGCGTCACGCCAGCCGCCACACCTGCACCCCCGGCCCGTCCCCCGACAGCCGCAGCCCGCCGGCCTCCACGCCGAGCGCCGCCCCGCCGTGCAGGTTCTCCGGCTGCTCCCCCGCCGCCAGCAGGTGCCCCGGCAGCAGCGCGCCGCCCCAGGGCGCCCGCGCCGCGAGCACCAGCACCCGCTCCTCGGCGGTCTCCCGCAGGTAGGCGATCGCGTCGTCCCTGACGAGCACCCAGCGCAGCCCGCCCTCGCGGAGCGCGCGGGAGGACCGGCGCAGGGCGATCAGCGACCGGTACGTCTCGAACAGCCCGGCGTCCCACGTCGGGCCGCCGCCGGCGTCGATCTGGTCCCACGGCATCGGGACGCGCGAGTTCTCGCCGTTGCGCCCGACCAGCCCGCCCTCGTCCCCCGCGAACAGCACCGGCGTGCCGGGGTAGGTCATCAGCAGGCCGACGCCCACCTCGACCAGCTCGCGCGAGCCAGCGATGGTCCGGAACCGCGCGGTGTCGTGCGAGCCCAGCAGGTTCCACTGGTGGGTGGTGACGCTCCACGGCACGGCTGCGCCGAACTCCCGCATCGCCGCCACGGCCGCGGTGCCGGGTCGGCGCGGGATCCCGACGGGCAGCTCGACGTACCGCAGCCCCGCCGCGGCCTCGGACGCCGGGTCGGTGAGCCAGGTCCACACCGGCCGGGTGAACGCGGAGTAGTTCATCGTGCCGTGCCAGCCGCCAGCGGCCCTCAGGTCGGCGCCGGCGTCGTGGAAGTGCTCCGCGATCAGGACGGCGTCCGGGTTGATCGCGGCCATGGCCGCGCGCATCCGCTCGGCGACCTCGTGCGTCAGGTCGTCCGCGCCCTGCCTGCCGGTCATGTTCGCGACGTCGACCCGCCAGCCGTCCATGCCGAACGGCTCGGACAGGTAGCGGCCGACGATCGACGACGGCCCGCCGAACATCCGCGCGGCCAGCGCGGGCGCGTGGTGGTCGAGCTTCGGCAGCGAGGCGTGACCCAGCCAGCCGACGTAGCCGGGCTCGGCGTCCTGCCAGTAGTAGAAGGAACGCTCCTCCGACGCCGGGTCCCCGAGCGCCCGCCGGAACCAGTCGTGCGCGTCGCCGGTGTGGTTGGTCGTGAGGTCGCCGACCAGCCGCATCCCGCGGCCGTGCAGCGCCCGGGACAGCGAGGCGAACGCATCGTCGCCGCCCAGGACCGGGTCGACGTGGTCGAAGGTGCGCGCGTCGTAGCGGTGGTTCGACCGGCCGGGGAACACCGGGGTCAGGTACAGGGTGTCGACGCCGAGCCGCTGCAGGTGGTCGAGCCGCTGCTCGATGCCCCCGAGGTCGCCGCCGTACAGCTGCGTCCCGGTGCCGGGCCCGCCGCCGACGGGCTCGTCGCCCCACGCCGCGGGCAGCGCCCAGTCGGGCAGGTCGCCCTCGGGCGGGCCGTCGTGCCGGCCGGACGACCGCGCGAACCGGTCCGGGAAGACCTGGTAGACCACGGCGTCCCGCGCCCAGTCGGGCCCCGGCGGCGTGGTCGAGAGCCGGAAGTCGGAGGTGTCCGGCACGTCCCGGGCGATGGTGCCCTCGCCGTTCAGCCACTCCTGCCCGCCCGGCCGCCCGGCGCCGGCCAGCAGGAACCGGTACGACGTCACCGGGTTCGTCACCGGCACGTCGGCGGTGAACCAGCGCTCGTGGGCGTCGCCGCCGTCGCCCCGCGCCGGGTACACCCGGGGCTCGCCGTCCTCGACGACCCGGAGCCACACCTCGGGGTCCGGCCCGGCACCGGCGGGCACCCGCACCCGAACGGGGACCACGTCGCCGAGCGACGGCGTCCCGCCCGGGACGTAGAGCGCGGAGCCGTCGTGGTGGGCGCGCAGGAGCACGGCGTCGGGCGCGGCGGGGCCGGCGGCGTGCCGGCCCCGCGTCGTCGGGTCGGACAAGCGCCTCAGCCCTTCACCGAGCCGGCGGTCAGGCCGCCGACGATGTACTTCTGCAGGAACAGGAACAGCAGCACGACCGGGATCGCGGCGAGCACGGCGCCCGCGGCGAAGATGCCCCAGCGCGCGTTCCGCTCGTCGGACGCCCAGTTGTAGAGGCCCAGCGCGAGCGTGAACCGCTCGGGGCGCTGCAGCACCACCTTGGCGATGATGAACTCGCCGTAGGACGAGATGAACGACAGCAGGCCGACGACGGCGAGGATCGGCGCCACCAGCCGCAGGATGATCGTCCAGAAGATCTGCGCGTGGGACGCGCCGTCGATCTTGGCCGCCTCGTCGATCTCCCGCGGCACGGTGTTGAAGAACCCGTACATGAGGAACGTGTTCACGCCGAGCGCGCCGCCGAGGTAGACGCAGATCAGGCCGAGCTGGGTGTTGAGCCCGATGGCCGGGAACACCTCGGACAGCGACAGCAGCACCAGGAACAGCGCCACGAACGCGAGCATCTGCGGGAACATCTGCACGAGGAGCAGCGTCGTCAGGCCCGACCGGCGGCCGCGGAACCGGAACCGCGAGAACGCGTAGGCCGCGGCCGCGCCCATGAGCACGGTGCCGACGGCGGTCGCGGTGGACACCACGAGCGAGTTGACGGCCCAGTTGTAGTACCCGCGCGATCCCAGCTCCGTGTAGTTCTCGAGGCTGAACGTGCGGAACAGCTGGTTCGAGCCCGTGAGCGTGCCGCCCGGGTTGAGCGACGCGGACAGGACGTACAGCAGCGGCAGCAGGCAGATCGCGATCATCACGACGCCGACGACGTGCCGCCAGCCGATCTCGGACCACCAGCGGCGGCCGCGCACGGCGGTGTGCAGCTCGGGCGAGCGGGCCATCTCAGATCTCCTCGAGGGTGCGGGTGCGACGGAAGCCGAGGTAGGAGATGACCCCGACGATCAGGAAGATGACGATCGACAGCGCGCTGGCGACGCCGTACTGCTTGACCCCGGACTCGAAGGCCACGGAGTAGACCATCGAGATGAGGATGTCCGTGTGGCCCACGACGTACGGGGTGCCCACGAAGTTCGGGCCGCCGCCGGTCAGCATGTAGATCAGCGAGAAGTTGTTGAAGTTGAAGGCGAAGCTCGAGATGAGCAGCGGCGCCACCGACACCATCAGCAGCGGCAGCGTGAGCGAGCGGAAGATCCGCCAGCGCCCGGCGCCGTCGATCCGCGCGGCCTCCGTCATGTCGTGCGGGATCGACTGCAGCGCGCCCGTGCAGATGAGGAACATGTACGGGAAGCCGAGCCACAGGTTCACGCCGATGATCGCGGCCTTCGCCAGCCACGGGTCGCTGAGCCACGGGATCGACGCCCCGCCGAGCAGCACCTCGTTGATGAGGCCGAACCGCTCGTTCAGCATGCCGCGCCACACCAGGGCGGACAGGAACCCGGGGAACGCGTACGGGAGGATCAGCAACGAGCGGTAGACCTTACGGCCGCGCACCCGGGGCTCGTTGAACGTGATCGCGAGGAACAGGCCGAGCGCGAACGTCGTCACCACGGACAGGAACGCGAACGCGAACGTCCAGACGAAGATCTGCGCGAACGGCCCGGCCATCCGGGAGTCGGTGACCATCGCGGTGAAGTTGTCGAAGCCGACGCCGACCCGCCAGCCCGGGGTCAGCCGCTGGCCGTCCTCGGAGACGAAGTTGCCGCCCTCGCCGGGCGTGTAGACGGTGCCGGTCTCGGCGTCCGTGAACGTGTCGCTCGCCGCGTCGTACTCGAGCGTCGACTGGAAGACGTAGCCGGTGGAGCCGTCCTGGGTGCGGACCGAGCCGTCGGCGGGGTCGTCCGAGAACGGGACCCGCAGCGAGGTGATGGCCTCCTGGTCGGCGGCGACCTGCGCGAAGCCGAGGACCTCCCAGCCGGGGACCTCGGTGATGCGGCCGGACTCGACGGTGGCGTCGACGTCCTCGAACGGCTGCTCGGCGGTGCCGACCTGGGCGTCGCCGTCCTCGGTGACGACCGCGAAGCCGAGCTCGTCGCCGTTCTGCACGACCGTGAGCGGCAGCGCGGGCGAGCCCTCGACGCGGCGCTCGTTCTGGGCAGCGATCTGCGTGATCGCGTCGGCCTTGGTCGAGTTGTGGCCGTCGCCGTAGTTCGTGAACGCGACGTAGCCGGTGTAGGCCATCGCGAACAGCTGGTAGACGACCAGGAACACCAGGCCGGGCACCAGGTACTTCGCCGGCAGCATCCGGCGGGAGAAGTAGGCCCAGTTCGCGCCGGCCAGCGCCACGACGAGGAACGCGAGGATCCCCCACTGGGACACGGCCCAGGCGGACAGGATCCCGTACACGCCGAGCGCGTCGACCGTGCCGATGAGGATCAGCTTGGCGATGAAGCCCGGGGAGAAGGAGCGGGCGTGCGACGTGGTGCCGCGGGGCACGCGCCGGCGGCGGGGCGGACGTGCGGTCCCGGGGTCGTCGGGCGCGACCTCCTGGACGGTCGACTGGTCGGTCATGCGGGTGCCTCCGGGCGCGCGGCGGTGCTGGTGCTGCGGGATGGGGGGAAGAGCGGAGCGACCGCCGGGGCGCCTCGTGGGCACCCCGGCGGTCGCGGAGACGATCAGCCGTCGATGGCGTCCTGGATGTTCTGGACCATCGCGTCCCACGCGCCGGCCGGGTCGGCCGTCTGGCCGCCGACGATCTGCGCCTCGGTCGCGCCCCAGAAGGACCACACCGAGCTCATCGCGGGGATGGCGGGCATCGGCGCGCCGGTGGCACCCGCGTCGTTGAAGCCCTGGAGGACCGGGTCGTCGACCTTGTCCGCGGAGGCGGTCAGCGCCGGCAGGCGGCCGCCGGCCTCGTACAGCGCGTCCTGCGCCGCCTCGGTGGTCAGGTAGTTGACCACGAACTCGTTGGCGAGGACCGGGTTGGCCGACTTCGCGGAGATGAACACGCCCTGCACGCCCACGAACGGCTGCGCGGGCTGGCCGCCGGCCGACGGGACCGGGAGGACGGAGATGTCCATGCCGGCCTCCTCGAACGCCGAGGTGTTCCACGGGCCGGTGACGATGTACGGCGCCTGGCCGTCGAGGAACGCCTGCTTGGCCTTGTCGCCGTCGACCGACAGGTCGAGGACCTTCTCCTGGCCGAGCTTGGCGAGGTACTGCGCGTACGCGTGGCCGGCGTCGCCGCCCAGCGCCAGGGTGTCGGTGTAAGAGCCGTCCGCGGCCTGCTCGAACACCGGGGCGCCGAACGAGGTCTGCAGCGGGTACAGGTGGTACGGGTCGGACTCCTCGCCCTGCTGGATCAGCACGGAGAAGTCGGTGCCCGCGGTCTGCGCCTGCGCGACGAGCTCGTCGAACGTGGTGGCCGGGGTGTCGGCCAGCAGCGCGTTGTTGCGCACCAGCGCGATGTTCTCGATCGAGATCGGCACGCCGTAGGTCTGGCCGTCGTAGGCCATGGCCTGGACCGCGGAGTCGGCGAACTCGTCGGCCTTGTCGCCGAGCTCGATCGGCGCGACCACGCCGTTGTTGACCCACTCGCCGAGGCCGTCGTGGGCCGAGACGATGATGTCCGGGCCCTCGCCGGTCGGGACCTGGGTCACGAAGTCGGGGCCGATGTCGCCCGTGGCCTTCTGGACGAGGTCGACGTCGACGCCGGACTCCTCGGTGAAGGCCTCGACGACGGGGCGCATGGAGTCGATGCGGGTGTCGTCGACCCACATCGTCAGGGTGCCCTCGGCGCCGGAGTCGGCGGCGGGGCTGTCGGAGGTGGCGTCGGACGGCGTGTCCGAGCTCGAGCACGCCGCGAGGGCGAGCGCGAGGACGGCCGTCGTGGCGAGGGCGGGGATGCTCCGTCGCATCAGGGTGTCTCCCAGCGTCAGAAGGGGCGGTGCGAGCAGACCCCGGCACCGCCGGCGCTGGCTCGATGACCCGGACGGTAATCAACTTCCGGGCTCCGTTGCAAGCCGTTACGGAAACTTTCAGGCATCGGTTACAGTGCTCTCCGACCCGAGGGGACGAAGCTGCCCCGATCGGATGACGACAACGACGACGAGGAGGCGACGGTGCCCTCTACGCTCGCGACCGTGCGCACACGCCTCACCGACCTGGCCGAGCAGGCCGGCGTCTCCACCGCGACCGTCTCGCGGGTCCTCAACGGCAAGCCCGGCGTCTCCTCGCAGGCGAGGCAGGCCGTGCTGGCCGCCCTCGACGTGCTCGGCTACGAGCGGCCCGAGAAGCTCCGCACCCGTCCCGCGGGCCTCGTCGGCCTCGTGGTGCC
The DNA here is from genome assembly GCF_019091725.1 of Cellulomonas sp. GbtcB1. NCBI lineage: Bacteria > Bacillati > Actinomycetota > Actinomycetes > Micrococcales > Cellulomonadaceae > Cellulomonas > Cellulomonas sp. GbtcB1. Next base: position 31,257 of record NZ_JAGXJG010000029.1, read on the forward strand.
CGAGCTGTCGAACCCGGTGTTCCCGGCGATGGCCCAGGCGATGGAGTCCATGCTGACCCAGCGCGGGTACACCCCGCTGCTGTGCGCCCAGCAGCCGGGCGGCACCACCGAGGACCAGTACGTCGAGATCCTGCTCGACCACGACGTGGCCGGGATCCTGTTCGTCTCGGGCCTGCACGCGGACACGCAGGCGTCGGTGGAGCGCTACCACGCGCTGCGCGGGCGCGGGCTGCCGATCGTGCTCGTCAACGGCCGGGCCGAGGCGGTCGACGCCCCGAGCATCGCGACCGACGACTCCGTCGCGATCGAGCTGTCCGTGCGGCACCTGGTCGCCCTCGGGCACCGCCGCATCGGCCTCGCCATCGGCCCCGAGCGGTTCGTGCCGGCCGCCCGCAAGCGGCAGGCGTTCGCGGACCAGCTCCGCACGCAGCTCGGCGTCGAGGACGCCGCGCCGCACGTCAACACCACCCTGTTCACGGTCGAGGGCGGCGCCACCGCGGCGCACGAGCTCATCGACTCGGGCCACACCGCGATCATCTGCGGGTCCGACCTCATGGCCCTCGGCGTGATCCGCGCCGCGCGGTCCCGCGGCCTGCGCGTCCCGGAGGACGTGTCGGTCGTCGGCTTCGACGACTCGCCGCTGATCGGCTTCACCGACCCGCCGCTGACGACGGTGCGCCAGCCCGTCCAGGCGATGGGCCAGGCCGCCGTCTCCGCGCTCATGGCGGAGATCAACGGCACCCCCACGTCGCGCACCGAGCTCCTGTTCCACCCGGAGCTCATCGTGCGCGGCTCCACCAGCTCTGCACCCGCTTCTCCCGGAGGACCAGCGTGACCCAGCTCGACCAGCAGCCGATCTCCCGCCCCGCCTCGGAGGTGGTGCACGAGCCCGGCCCCGTCGACGGCCCGTGGTGGCGGGACGCGGTGATCTACCAGGTGTACCCGCGGTCCTTCGCGGACGCGGACGGCGACGGCATCGGCGACCTGCCGGGCATCACCGCGCGGCTGGACCACCTGGCGGCGCTGGGTGTGGACGCCGTCTGGCTGTCCCCGTTCTACAAGTCCCCCCAGGCGGACGCGGGCTACGACGTCGCCGACTACCGGGACGTCGACCCGCTGTTCGGCACGCTGGCCGACTTCGACGCGCTGCTCGAGCGCGCGCACGCGCTCGGCCTCAAGGTCGTCGTCGACCTGGTCCCGAACCACTCGTCCGACGAGCACGTGTGGTTCCAGGAGGCGCTGCAGACGCCCCCGGGCTCCCCCGAGCGCGCGCGGTACCTGTTCCGCGAGGGCCGCGGCGTCGACGGCACCGAGCCGCCGAACAACTGGGGCTCCATCTTCGGCGGCCCGGCCTGGACCCGGCTCACCCCCGAGCAGCACGGCCTCGACGACGGCCAGTGGTACCTGCACCTGTTCGACTCCAAGCAGCCCGACCTCGACTGGTCGAACCCCGAGGTCCGCGAGGAGTTCGAGGGGGTGCTGCGGTTCTGGCTGGACCGCGGGGTCGACGGCTTCCGGGTCGACGTCGCGCACGGCATGGTCAAGGCCGAGGGGCTGCCCGACTGGGACGGCCACGTGTCGATGATCGAGGGGGCCGACGACAGCGACGCCGTCTCCGGGTCCGGCAACCAGGGCCCGATGTTCGACCAGGACGGCGTGCACGAGATCTACCGCGCGTGGCGCAAGGTCCTCGACGAGTACGACGGCGACCGGATGCTCGTCGCCGAGGCCTGGGTCGAGCCGCTGAGCCGCCTGGCCCGGTACGTCCGCCCCGACGAGATGCACCAGGCGTTCAACTTCGCGTTCCTCGCCACCGGCTGGGACGCCCCCGCGCTGAAGAAGGTCATCGCCGCGTCGTACCAGGTCAACGACACCGTCGGGGCCCCGACGACCTGGGTGATGTCGAACCACGACGTCGTCCGGCACGCCTCCCGGCTGGGCCTCGCCGACCCGTCGTCGCGGCCCAACGGCATCGGCGCCGAGGACGAGCAGCCCGACGCCGAGCTCGGCCTGCGCCGCGCCCGCGCCGCCTCGCTGCTCATGCTCGGCCTGCCGGGCTCCGCGTACGTCTACCAGGGCGAGGAGCTCGGCCTGCCCGAGCACACCGCGCTGGACGACGAGGTCCGCGAGGACCCGGCGTTCTTCCGCACTCAGGGTGCCGAGAAGGGCCGCGACGGCTGCCGCGTCCCGCTGCCCTGGGAGGCCGACGCCCCGGGCTTCGGCTACTCGCCGAACGGGAGGACCTGGCTGCCGCAGCCCGCGGAGTGGGCCGCGTTCGCCGCCGACGCGCAGGACGGCGTCGAGGGCTCGACCCTCGAGCTGTACCGCGCCGCGCTGCGCCTGCGCCGGGCCGAGAAGCTCGGCCTGGGCGGGGCGTCCTGGGAGCCCGAGTTCCAGGACGACGAGGACGTGATCGCGGTCCGCAACGGCTCGGTGGTCGTCGTCGCGAACCTGGGCTCCTCCCCGGTCGCGCTGCCCGCCGGCGCCGAGGTGCTGCTGGCCTCCGGCCTGCCGGGCGACGCCCCGGTCGGCGCGGAGCTCCCGGGCGACACCACCGTCTGGCTCCGGGCGCGCTGACGCCGTGACGCACCCCGACGGGGCCGCCCCCAGGCACGGGGGCGGCCCCGTCGTCGTCGTGGGACCCGCCTCCTGGAACACGCTGGTCCGCCTCGACGCGCTGCCCGAGGCTCGCTCGCAGACGCTGTTCGCCTCCGGGCACCACGACGGGCTCGGCGGGACGTCCGCGGGCAAGGCCGTGACGCTGGCCGCGCTGGGGGTCGACGTGCGGCTGCGGACCGTGCTGGGCGCGGACGCGCTCGGGGACGCCGTGCGGGCGGCGCTCGACCACCCGCGGATCGCGCTCGACGCGGTGCCGGCGCGCGACGGGCGGACCGAGCGGCACGTCAACCTCATGGCCGCGGACGGCGGGCGGGTGTCGGTGTACCTGACGCTGCCGTCGCCGGGCGGGGCTGTGGACGCGACGGCCGGGCTCGCCGGCGCGCGGGCGGCGGTCGTGGACCTCGCGGAGCTGTCGGTCCCGGTGCTGGCCGCCGCGCGGGACGCCGGGGTGCCGGTGTGGTGCGACGTGCACGACGACGACGGGGTGGCGGAGTTCCAACGGCCGTTCGCCGACGGCGCGGACGTGCTGCTGGTGTCGGAGGCGCGGCTGGCGGATCCGGCGGCATACCTGCGGGCGCGCGTCGCCGGCGGGGCCCGGCTGGCGGTGTGCACCCGCGGCGCGCGCGGGGCGCTGGCGCTGGACGCGGGCGGGTTCTGGGAGGTCGGCGCGGCGCCGGCGGGCGCGGTCGTCGACACGAACGGCGCGGGCGACGCGTTCCTCGCGGGCCTGCTCGCGGCGACGCTCGGGGGCCTGCCCATGCCGGACGCCCTGGCGTGGGCGAGCGCGGCGGGCGCCCTGGCGGTGGGGACGGAGTCGCTGGGCGCCCCGCACGCGAGCGCGGAGGCCGTGCGCACCCTCGCGGCCCGCGTCCCGGTCACCCGCGCCTGACCCGGACTCCCGCACTCCGCGAGGATCCACGCACGCTCCCCGCTCTCCCCACGCCGCCGAGTGGGCAGCAGATGTCCCCTCGCGGCGCGCGATGGGGACATCTGCTGCCCGCTCGGCGAGGGTGTGCGAGCGGGGGGACGGGTGGGCGTGGCTGCGCGGCGCGGGTGCGCGGCGCGGGCTGGTCAGCCGCCCGAGACGCTCAGCTCGGCCTCCGCCAGGCCGCGGCGGAAGTCCTCCGAGAGGTCCCGGCTGTCGAGCCAGCCGTCCGGGAGGTGCGGGCGCTTCGGGGTCCCGGCGCGGCCGCGCTGGCCCTCCGCCGCCTCGCCCGGGTACGGCTGGTCCAGGTCGAGCGCGGCGAGCCGGTCGTCCAGCTCCGCGAGGCTCGACACCAGGCCCAGCGCCGCGCGCTGCTCGCCGCCGACCACGTAGCCCTTCCAGTACCAGGCCATGTGCTTGCGGAGCTCGCGCAGCGCCTTGCCCTCGTCCCCGAACGCCTCGACCATCAGCTCGGCGTGCCGGCGGATGACCTGCGCAACGTACCGCGCGCCCGGCGTGATCCGCTCCGGCGATCCGGCGAACGCGGCCGCGAGGTCGGCGAACAGCCACGGCCGCCCCTGGCAGCCGCGCCCCACGACGACGCCGTCGCAGCCGGTCTCCCGGACCATGCGCACGGCGTCCTCGGCGGACCAGATGTCGCCGTTGCCGAGCACCGGGATGTCGGTGACGGTCTCCTTCAGCTTCGCGATCGCCGACCAGTCCGCGGTGCCGGAGTAGTACTGCTCGGCGGTGCGGGCGTGCAGCGCGACCGCGGCGACGCCGAGGTCCTGCGCGACGAGGCCGGCCTCGAGGTAGGTCAGGTGGTCGTCGTCGATGCCCTTGCGCATCTTGACCGTGACCGGGACGCCGTAGGGCCGCGCCGCGTCGACGGCCGCCTTCAGGATCGACTCGAACAGCTCGCGCTTCCACGGCAGCGCGGAGCCGCCGCCGCGCCGGGTGACCTTGGGCACCGGGCAGCCGAAGTTGAGGTCGACGTGGTCGGCGCGGTCCTCGGACGCGATGAGGTGCACCGCCGCGCCCACCGTCGCCGGGTCGACGCCGTAGACCTGCACGGAGCGCGGCTTCTCGTCGGGTGCGTGCGAGATGATCCGCATCGACTCCTCGCCGCGCTCGACCAGCGCCCGCGACGTCACCATCTCCGCGACGTACAGCCCGGCGCCCGACTCGCGGCACAGCCGGCGGAACGCCGCGTTCGTCACGCCGGCCATCGGCGCGAGCACCACGGGCGTGTCGATCGTGAGCGGTCCGATGCGCAGCGGCGGGAGCACGTGCCCCTCGGCCACGGGAGCGGCCGGGTCGACGGTGGAGGGAGCGGTCATGCCTCGATTGTCCCCCACGGCGCGGGCGGACCCGCCTCGGGCCGGTCGGCGCCCCGGCGGCACGGCCCGCGGCGCGATCCCCGCGCACCCGGCAGAATCGCCCCCGTGCCCTCCCCCGCCGCCCTGCGCACCCGCCGCGTCATCGCCGCGATCCTGCTGCCGCTCGTGCTGGCCGCCGCCGTCGGCATGGCGCTGACCTGGCCGCACGGCGAGCCGTCGACCGCCCGGCAGATCAGCGACGTCGCGATCGACTACCCGACGGCGACGGTCACCGGCACGTCCGTCGAGCAGTGCCAGGGCACCGTCGAGGACCGGCTGCCCGACGGCACGATCCCCGACGAGGTGGCCTGCCTCCGGGTGCACGCCACGGTCACGAGCGGGCCGGAGCAGGGGCGCGACATCCAGGTGTGGGCCACGGCGTCCACGACCGCCGACCAGGTTCCGGCCGGCACCCGCATCTTGGTGGAGCACTACCCGGCGACCGGCTCCGACGACGAGGTCTGGGCGTGGCACGACTACGACCGCACGCTGCCGCTGGTGTCGATCGCGCTGGTGTTCGCGCTCGCGATCATCCTGGTGGCCCGCGGCCGGGGGCTGCGGGCGCTGGTCGGGCTGCTCATCGCGTTCGCGCTGATCGGGGTGTACGTGCTGCCGGCCCTGGTCCGCGGGGAGAACCCGGTGGTGGTGGCGCTGAGCGCGTCGACACTGATCATGGCCGTCGTGCTGTACCTGGCCCACGGGCTGTCGCTCCGGACGTCGGCGGCGCTGCTCGGCACGCTGGCCGGGCTCGCGGCGACGACCGGGCTCGGCATCCTCGGGGCGGAGTGGGCCCGGCTGTCGGGCGTGAGCAGCGAGGATTCCTACCGGCTGGCGCAGCTCCTCGGCGAGACCGGGGCGACGTCGCTGCGCGGGCTGTTCCTGTGCGGGCTGGTGCTCGCCGGGCTCGGCGTGCTGAACGACGTGACGATCACCCAGGCGTCGGCGGTGTGGGAGCTGCGGGCGGTCTCCCCCGCGGCGACGCGGGGCGAGCTGTTCCGCGGCGGGATGCGGATCGGCCGGGACCACATCGCGTCGACGGTCTACACCATCGCGTTCGCCTACACCGGGGCCGCGCTGCCGGTGCTGCTGCTGCTCGAGCTGTACGGCCTGCCGCTCGGGCCGACGCTGACGTCCGGGGAGTTCGCGGAGGAGATCGTGCGGACCATGGTGTCGTCGATCGGCCTGGTGCTGGCGATCCCCCTGACCACAGGCATCGCCGCCCTGGTGGTCACCCGCGCGGGCGCTTCGCCGGCCCGGCACGCGGCCCCGGACACCCACGCCCACGCCCACGTGCACGCGGTCACGCCGGCGGACGCCCCTGACCCGCTGACCTGACCCGCCCGCGCCGCCGCGACGCCGAGATAGGACCGCGCGCGCGAGATAGGACCGAAGGCGGTCCTATCTCGACGCGGTGGTCCCATCTCGGCGAACGAGCGCGGGAGTCAGGCGACTGAGCCGCCGGCCGACGCCGGGAAGAGCATGCGGGCCAGCAGCAGGAAGTACAGCGGGACCACCGCGGCGAGGGCGAGCCACGACCACGCCAGCCCGACGGTCATCGTCAGCACCACGAACGCCAGGACCGCCACCAGCCCGAGCGCCGCGGAGTAGATGCCGAACCGCGCCGCCGCCTCGGGCTCGCGCGTGAACCGGTCCTGGCCGACGGCCTGCCGCCCGAGCTCGACGGTCCACGGCTTGTGCCGGTTGGTCTGCGTCACGCCGAGGACCACGAACCCGAGCACGCCGGCGACGAGCAGCGCCCCCGCCGCGACCGCGAGCCAGATCCGGCCCAGGTCGGCCGCGAACAGCCCACCGAGCCCGAGGGCCGTCACCACGGCCGCGCTCGCGGCGCCGAAGCCCAGCGCGCGCCCGCCCGGCAGCGGGTAGTTCTGCGTCGTCTCCTGGCGCAGCGCGTCGGCGACGACGACCCCGGTCGCCAGCCCGGCGACCACGGCGAGCGCCGCGCCCGCCCCGGCCGACCACGCCAGCACCCCGGTCGCGACCAGCGCCACCAGAGCCGCCGCGCCCGCCAGCACGACGGCGGCGAGCGTGACCCGCACGACGAACGCCGGCCGCGGCCGGACGCGGTGCGCGGACAGCAGCGCGGCGTACCCCGCGTCGTCCGCCGGGGCGTCGGCCACCGCGGCGACGACGTCGCGCAGGTCGCCGATCTCGGCCAGGGCCGTGCGGGCCGCATCTGCGGGGGCCGTGCCGGCGGCCTCGAGGTCAGCGGCGCGGGCCATGAGGCTGGCGCGCACCTCCTCCTTGAGGTCCTGCGCCTCGTCCGAGGCCGGCGCCGCGGCGAACGCGCGGTCCAGCGCACGGTGGATGCTCGTGTCGACGGTGGTGCTCATCGCGGGCCCTCCTCGAGGTCCAGGAGCGTGTTGATGATCTGCTGGGTGGCACGCCAGTCGGCCACGTTGCGGCGGTACACGGCGCGCCCGGCGTCGGTGATCCGGTAGTACTTGCGGCGGCCGCCCTGGGACTCGTCGCCCCAGTAGGCCTCGACGAGGCCGTCGCGGGCGAGCCGCCGGAACGAGGCGTACAGCGTCGCCTCCTTGATCTCGTGCTGGCCGCCGGTCGCGTCGCGGATGGCCTTGTAGACCTCGAAGCCGTACCGGTCGGTGCGGCGCAGCACCCCGAGCACGATCGTGTCGGTGTGCCCTCGCAGCAGGTCGGCGGCGAACGCGTCCGACCCCGCGGCCGAGCGGTCGGGTGCCTGTGTCATGTCGAGTACAGTAACAGATCAACTACTCACGCCACCAGAGTTGTCGATCACGTGAGGGCGCCGCGCGCGTCGGCCTACCATCGGCGCATGGAACAGGTCGTCCTCATGTGCGGTGCCGCGGGCTCGGGCAAGTCGACGCACGCCCGCCGGCTCGCCGCCGAGGGCTACGCCGTCCTCTCGTTCGACGCCGAGGCGTGGGCCCGCGGGTACCGCAGCCACCCCGTCACCGAGGACCAGCGCCGCGCCGTCCAGGACGCCCTGCGGGAGCAGCTGGTCCGGCTCGTGGCGGCGGGCCACCCGGTCGTCGTCGACTCCTCGTTCTGGTCCCGGGCCGCCCGCGACGAGTACCGGGCCCTGCTCGCGCCGCTCGGCGTCGAGCCGGTCGTGCACTACCTCGACACGCGACGCGAGGTCGTCCTCGCACGCCTCGCCGCGCGGCGCGGCACCGGCCCCGACGACGTCCCGGTCCCGCCCGCCCGCGCCCTCGCCTACCTCGACGGCTTCGAGCCGCCGACGCCGGAGGAGGGCCCCCTCCGCGTCGTCGCGGGATGACCGTTCGCCGAGTCTCCGGTGTTCTCCTGCGGTCCGCGGGCTCCGCGCAGTCCGACGTCGGAGGCTCGGCGAGGGTGCGCGGTCAGGAGCGGGGCGTGTCGACCTCGGCCGGGGCGGCCGGGGCGGCGTGCGCGGCCGGCGACGCCCCCGGCGCAGCCGCCGGGGCCGGGGCCAGGGCCGCGGCGATCGCGGTCGTCAGCGGGATCGCCAGCACCAGGCCGATCGACCCGACGAGCGTCCGCACGACCTCCTCCGCGATCTCCCCGCTCGTCAGCGTGTCGAGCAGCGTCCGGTCCGACATCGCCACGAGCAGGATGAGCGGCAGCGCCGCCCCGAGGTACGCGAACGCCACGGTGTACACGGTCGACGCGATGTGGTCCCGCCCGATCCGCATCCCGCCGCGGAAGAGGTCCCGCCGGGAGGCGGCGGGCGACAGCGCCCGGATCTCCCACACCGCCGACACCTGGGTGATCGTCACGTCGTTGAGCACACCCAGCCCGGCGAGCACGATGCCGCACAGCAGGATGCCCTGCAGGTCCGCGAGCGGGGCGTTGGCCCGCAGGTCCAGGGCGTACTCACCGCTCAGGAACGTGAGGTGCGTGGCCCCGGTGGCCCAGGCGGCGAGCGCGCCCGTCGCCAGCAGCCCGCCGAGGGTGCCGAGCAGCGCCGTCGACGTCCGGATCGACACCCCGTGCGCCAGGTAGAGCAGCACGAACATGAGCGCCGACGCGGTGACCAGCGCGACGGGCAGCGGCGGGCCGCCCGTCAGCAGCGCGGGCACCGTGAACCACAGCACGCCGCCGACCGAGACGACCAGGCCCGCGAGGGCTCCGAGCCCGCGCAGCCGCGCCACCGCCAGCACGAGCACGCCCATGACGGCGGCGAGCAGCGCCATCGGCGGCCCGCGCACCAGGTCGACGAACACGTACGGCGCCGCTCCCCCGGCCTGCGGCAGCGTCAGCACCCGGATCCGGTCCCCCGCCTCGATGACGTCGAGGTACTCGGGCGCGACCTGCACGGTGATCGACGCGCCGTCGTCGGTCTCCGCGAGCAGCGCCGGCCCGGTCTCCGCGTCCGCGAGCAGGTCGACGTCGGTGGCGGTCACCTCGACGTACGACGACCCGTCGGGCGTGGTCTGCAGCGTCGGCGCGTCCTCCCGCGGCCAGAGCGCCACGAGCCCGGCCACGGTCGCGAGCAGCGCGACGCCGAGCAGCACGACGACGACGGCGCGGGCCCGCCGCCCGACGATGACGTCGGGGGCGGGACCCGCGCCGTGCGCGTGGCCGTGCGAGACGCCCAGGGGTCAGGCCCCGACGAGCCGCTGCGCGAGGTAGCCGGTCACCTGGTCCAGCGCGACGCGCTCCTGCGTCATGTCGTCGCGGTGCCGGATCGTGACGGCCTGGTCCTCGAGCGTGTCGAAGTCGACCGTGATGCAGAACGGGGTGCCGATCTCGTCCTGGCGGCGGTACCGGCGACCGATGGCGCCCGCGTCGTCGAAGTCGACGTTCCAGGACTTCCGAAGCTCTGCGGCGAGGTCGCGCGCCTTCGGCGACAGCGCCTCGTTGCGGGACAGCGGCAGCACGGCGGCCTTGACCGGCGCGAGGCGCGGGTCAAGCTTCAGCACGGTGCGCTTGTCGACGCCGCCCTTGGCGTTCGGCGCCTCGTCCTCGGCGTACGACTCGATGAGGAACGCCATGAGCGACCGGGTCAGGCCGGCGGCGGGCTCGATGACGTACGGCACCCAGCGCTCGTCCTTGGTCTGGTCGAAGTACGACAGGTCCTGCCCGGAGTGCTTGCTGTGCGTCGACAGGTCGAAGTCGGTGCGGTTCGCGATGCCCTCGAGCTCGCCCCACTCGGAGCCGCTGAAGCCGAACTTGTACTCGATGTCGACGGTCCGCTTGGAGTAGTGCGACAGCTTCTCGGCCGGGTGCTCGTAGTGCCGCAGGTTCTCGCGGGAGATGCCCAGGTCGACGTACCAGTCGGTGCGCTGGTCGATCCAGTACTGGTGCCAGGTCTCGTCGGTGCCCGGCTCGACGAAGAACTCCATCTCCATCTGCTCGAACTCGCGGGTCCGGAAGATGAAGTTGCCGGGCGTGATCTCGTTGCGGAACGACTTGCCGATCTGGCCGATGCCGAACGGCGGCTTCTTGCGGGCCGTGGTCAGCACGTTGGCGAAGTTCACGAAGATGCCCTGGGCGGTCTCGGGCCGCAGGTAGTGCAGGCCGGACTCGTCCTCGACGGGGCCGAGGTACGTCTTCAGCATCATGTTGAAGTCGCGGGGCTCGGTCCACTGGCCGCGGGTGCCGCAGTTCGGGCACGCGATGTCGGCGAGGCCGTTCTCGGGCGCGCGGCCCTTCTTCTCCTCGTACTCCTCGAGCATGTGGTCCTCGCGGAACCGCTTGTGGCAGTGCAGGCACTCCGTCAGCGGGTCGGTGAACACGCCGACGTGGCCGGAGGCGACCCACACCTGGCGGGGCAGGATCACGGCGGAGTCGAGGCCGACGACGTCGTCGCGCGACTGCACGACCGTGCGCCACCACTGCTTCTTGATGTTCTCCTTGAGCTCGACGCCCAGTGGCCCGTAGTCCCACGCGGAGCGGGAACCGCCGTAGATCTCGCCGCTCTGGAAGACGAAGCCGCGCCGCTTGGCGAGGGAGACGACGGAGTCGAGACGGGACGGTGCTGCCACGGTGAGTGCTCCTGGTGCCGGGGTCCTGCGCGCCTGGGTGGCGCGGAGGGAGGGATCGTCCGACAGGCTACCGGGCCGCGACCGCGCGTGACCGGCGGCGCCGCACCTCGGACGGACGCGTCGCCTCGCGGTTTTGACACTCGTTCTCAACAGTCCGATGATGGGGGCATGCCCCGTCGTCGCACCCTGCCCCTCGCCGTGTCCGCGGGGGTCGTCCTCGCCCTGTCCGCCTGCTCCTCCCCGGGCTCGGGCGGCTCCGGCGGCGGGTCCGGCGACGGCGACGGCATCGCGGTGCTGGCCTCGTTCTACCCGCTGCAGTACGTGGCGCAGCAGGTCGGCGGCGACCTCGTGTCCGTCGACACGCTGACGCCCCCCGGGGCCGAGCCGCACGACCTCGAGCTCTCCCCCGCCCAGGTGGACGAGGTGGGCCGCGCCGACCTGGTCGTGTACCTGTCCGAGTTCCAGGCCGCGGTGGACGACGCGGTCGACGCGAACCCGCCGGCGCACGTCGTGGACGCCGCGCAGGACACCGAGCTGCACGCCGCCGAGCACGGCGAGGACGGCGAGGAGGAGCACGCCGAGGACGACGGCCACGATCACGGCTCGCTCGACCCGCACTTCTGGCTGGACCCCACCCGGCTGCCCGCGGTCGCCGACGACGTCGCCGCGCAGCTGGCCGAGATCGACCCCGACCACGCCGACGAGTTCCAGGCGAACGCCGAGGCGTTCGCCCAGCAGATGGCCGACCTCGACACCGAGTACTCCACCGGCCTGGCGTCCTGCGAGAGCCGCACGATCGTCACCACGCACGAGGCGTTCTCCTACCTGGCCGAGCGGTACGACCTGGAGCAGGTCGGGATCTCCGGCGTCGACCCCGAGGGCGAGCCGTCGCCGGCGCGCCTGGCCGAGGTCGGGAAGGTCGTGCAGGACGAGGGCGTGTCCACGATCTTCTTCGAGACGCTCGCCAGCCCGAAGGTCGCCGAGACGCTCGCCGACGAGCTGGGCGTCGACACCGCGGTGCTCGACCCGCTGGAGGGCCTGACGGACGACACGCAGGACTACGTCTCGGTCGCCCGGGCCAACCTGGAGACCCTCCGTACGGCACTCTCGTGCTCGTGACCGACACCACCGCGCCGCAGCCCGCGGTCCTCGCCACCGGCGTCGACGTCGTCCTCGGCGGCCACCAGATCCTGTCCGGCGTCGACCTGCGGGTCGAGCGCGGCGAGGTCGTCGCCCTGCTCGGCGCCAACGGCTCCGGCAAGTCCACCCTGGTCCGCGCCCTGCTGGGCATCGCGCCGCGCACCGCGGGCGAGGTCCGGCTGCTCGGGGGCGCGCTCGGCGACGGCGTGCCGTGGGAGCGGGTCGGCTACGTCCCGCAGCGGCTGCCCGCCGGCGGCGGCGTCCCGGCGACCGCGCTCGAGGTCGTGATGTCCGGCCTGGTGCACGGCCGCACGCTCCGCCCGCCGCGCGACGCCCGGAAGCGGGCGCTCGCCGCGCTGGAGGAGGTCGGCATGGCCCGGCACGCGCGCCGCTCGGTGCTGCAGATGTCGGGCGGCCAGCAGCAGCGGGTGCTCATCGCCCGTGCGCTGGTCCGTCAGCCCGACCTGCTGGTGCTCGACGAGCCGACCTCCGGCATCGACCTGCCGACCCAGGAGACGTTCGTCGCCACGGTCCGCCGGCTGCACGAGCAGGGCGGCACCGTCCTGGTGATCCTGCACGAGCTCGGCTCGTTCGCCGGCCTGATCGACCGCGCGGTCGCGCTGCGGCACGGCCGGGTCGTCTACGACGGCCCGCCGCCCACCCCGCGCGGCGAGCACGCCGGACCCGAGCACGAGCACACCCACCCGCACGCCGACCCGCCCCCGCCCGACCCGGGCACCGGGCTGTCCATGGAGGTCTTGCCGTGACGTGGTTCGAGACGCTCGGGGCGATGCTGTCGTCCCCCCTGATGCAGCGCGCGCTGATCGCGGCCGTGCTGGTCGGCGCCGCCGCGCCCGTGGTCGGCACGTTCCTCGTGCAGCGCCGGCTCGCGCTGATGGGCGACGGGCTCGGCCACGTCGCGCTCACCGGCGTCGCGCTCGGCTGGCTGGTCGGCACCTGGGCGGGCCTGGTCCCCCAGGACGCGCTCGCCATCCCCGGCGCCGTCGTCGCCGCGCTGATCGGCTCGGTCGCGATCGAGTGGGTGCGCGCCCGCGGCCGCACGTCCGGCGACCTCGCGCTCGCGCTGATGTTCTACGGCGGCATCGCCGGCGGCGTGCTGCTGATCAAGCTCGCCGGCGGCACGAACGCGAACCTGGTGTCCTACCTGTTCGGCTCGATCTCCACCGTGTCGACCGGCGACCTGTGGTGGACCGCGGGCCTCGCCGTCGGCGTGCTGCTCGTCGGGCTCGGCCTGCGGCACGTGCTGTTCGCGGTGAGCCACGACGAGGAGTTCGCCCGCGGCTCGGGCCTGCCGGTGACCGCGCTCAACATGGTGGTCGCCGCGATGTCCGCGCTCACGGTCACGATCGCGATGCGCGTCGTCGGGCTGCTGCTGGTGAGCGCGCTGATGATCGTCCCGGTGGCGGTCGCGCAGCTCGTGGCCGGCTCGTTCTCGCGGGTCATGGCCCTGGCGTCGGGCATCGGCGTCGCCGTCAGCGTGGTCGGGCTGTCCATCACCTACTGGGAGGACATCCCGCCGGGCGCGACGATCGTGCTGCTGGCGATCGGGCTCTACGCGGTCGCGGCGGTCACCCGGCCGCTGCTGGCGCGGCGCGGCGACGAGGCCCCGCACGACCCGCACCCGGAGCTGCCGGACGACGTGGAGCTGCCCGCGGCCCGCTGACGGCGCCCGCGGAGCCTGTCGAGTGGAGCGTCCTGCCCGACACGCCCCGGCGTGTCGGGCAGGACGCTCCACCCGACGCCACTCGCGGCCGAGGGTTCAGGCCGGCTGCTGCGCGTCCTGGACCACGCGGGCGACGTGCAGCGCCAGGTACGCGACCTCGTCCGGCGTGAGCGACGCCTGCAGCCGGACCTCGACGAGCCGCGCGAGCCGGTCGGCCGTGTCGACCGCCTCCGGGTAGGTCGCGCGGATCGCGTCACCCACCGCCGAGTGCTTCGCGTCGTCGAGCTGCCGGCGCTGGTGCACCCGCACGAACAGGTACCGCAGGTGGGTGACGAACCGCCCGACGCTGACCCCGCCCGCCTCGAGCGCGACGCCGTGCGCGCCGGCGACCACGTCCAGGAACTGCTGGATCAGCCCGGTCATGGTGTAGCTGAACGCGAGGTCGCCGGTCGCGAACCCGGCGTTGACCAGGTGCAGCGCCAGGCCGACCGCCTCGGTCGGCGGCAGGGGCGTGGCCACGCGGGCGTTGATCGCCTCCAGCAGCCGCAGGGCCTGGGCGTGCTCGTCGGCGTACAGGTTGGTGACCTCGGCGAGCAGCGGGTACTCGACCGTCTGCCCGGCCTCGGCCCGCGCCAGGGCGAAGCTGACGTGGTCCGCCATCGCGACGACCAGCGCCGGGCGGGCGGCGACCGCCTGGAGGCCGACCTCGGTCAGCGCGTCGCCGACCAGCTGGACGTGCTCCGGCGGGATGCCCGCGAGCAGCCCCGCCAGGTGGTCCGGGTCCCGGCCGTCGTCCGGACGGAACACGCGGACGATGCGCTCCGGGTCCGCGAGGTCGCCCGGGCGGGCCTGGAACCCCAGGCCCCGGCCGGTGAGGATCACCTCGGAGCCGTCCTCGTCGCGCGCGAGGACCAGGTTGTTGTTGAACACGCGGAGGATGTCCACGTCGCTCCTCGCGGGGCTCGGGTGGTCGGGGTGTCCGGGCGGGGCCGCGCGGTCGGGCGCGGCCCCGCCCGGGCGGTCAGGGCTCGACGTCGACGACGACCGCGCCCCGGGCGACGGTACCGGCCGGCCGCGGCTCGACGCGCGCGAGGGCCCGGGCGTTGACGACCGTGACCAGCGTCGTGGTGTCGTAGCCGGCCTCGCGGACGACGCCGAGGTCGACGGTCACCAACCGGTCCCCCGCCGCCACGTGCTCGCCCTTGCGGACGGCGACCTCGAACCCGGTGCCCGCGAGCTTCACCGTGTCGATGCCGACGTGCACGAGCACCTCGACGCCGTCGGCGGTCTTCAGCCCGAACGCGTGCCCGGTGTCGGCGACCGTGAGCAGCTCGCCCGCGACCGGGGCCACGACCATGCCGTCCGACGGGACCACGCCGACGCCCTCGCCGAGGGCCTTCGACGCGAACACCGGGTCGTCGACCTCGGCGAGCGGGACGACCTCGCCGGCCACGGGCGCCAGGACGGCGGTCGTGGGAGCGGCCGGGGCGGCGGGCGCAGCCGGGGCGGCGGACGCCGCGGCGACCGGGCCGGCCGCCGGCGCACCGGCTCCCACCGTCGCCGCGACCGGAGCGGCGACGGACGCCGACTCGAGCGCCAGGTCCGCCTCCGCCTGCTCCCGGGCGGCGCGGGCCTCGGCCCGCTGCTCCGGCGTGCGGTAGTCGGACACGATCACGAGCACCATCGACACCGCGAACGCCGCGGCGATCGCGATCAGGTACACCGGGATCGGGCTGAACACGGGGATGGTCAGCAGCGAGGTGAACGCGAAGGCGTTGGTGTCGACGCCGCCCAGCACGCCGATGATGACGCCGCCGGTGAGGCAGCCGACGAGCATCCGCGGGTAGATCCGCTTGAACCGCAGGTGGATGCCGTACAGCGAGGGCTCCGAGATGCCGCCGAGCAGGCCGGCGGCGAGCGCGCCGGTCGCGGTCTGGCGCATCTGCACGTCCCTGTCCCGCACCGCGAGGACGAGCACGCCGGCGGTCGCGCCGAAGCAGGCGAAGTTCCACGCGCCCATGGGGCCCTGGATGAAGTCGTAGCCGAGGGTGTTGAGGTTGACCAGCATCAGCGCGTTCAGCGGCCAGTGCAGGCCCAGCGGCACCAGGAACGGGTAGATCAGCGGGATCACGATGGCGAACACGATCGGGGCGTTGCCGTTCAGCCACGCCAGGCCGTCGCCGAGGCCGGAGCCGAGCCAGATGCCGAGCGGGCCGAGCAGGAACGCGGTGACCGGGATCATCACGACCATCGACAGGAACGGCACGAACACCATCTGGATGTTCTCGGGGAACACCCGCTTCAGCGCCCGGTACAGCGGGGCGAGCACCGCGACCATGATCAGCGGCACGAACACCTGCCCGCCGTAGTCGTTGAGCTGCATCGGCAGCCCGAACACGTCCGCCACGCAGGCCGTGGTGCCGAGGGTGGCGTTGGTGGTGCACACCGTCGTCGCCGCGTCCGTCAGGGACAGGAAGTTCGGCGTCATCACGGCGGCCATGACCGTGGCGCCGAGCCACGGGTCGACCTGCAGCTTCTTCGCCGCGTTGTACGCGACCATGATCGGCAGGAAGTAGAACACCGCCCGCCACATCGCGTCGACGAAGACCCAGGTGGCGGGCTTGTCGTCGGCGCGGAAGTCGACCACGCCCAGCGCGTCGAGCACCGCGGCGAACGCGATGATCAGCGAGGCGCCGAGCAGCACGCCGAGCAGCGGGCGGAACGAGTCGGACAGGTACTCGAACACCGCGTCGAGCCACGCGACCTTGCCGCGGGCCTTCGACCGCGCCGCGGCCTTCACGTCGGCGTCGGACTGCCGGCCGGCGCCGACGCCGGCCATCTCGGGCAGGCCCATGATCTGGGTGAACACGGTCTGCACCGCCCCGCCGACGACCACCTGGTAGCGGTCGCCGGACTGCGGCACGGCGCCCATCACGCCGGGCACGGCCTCCACGGCCTGCTGGTCGACCACCGAGGCGTCGCGCAGCTCGAAGCGCAGGCGGGTGGCGCAGTGCGTCAGGGCGCGGACGTTGGCCGGTCCTCCAACCGCCCGGATGATCTCCTCGGCCCTGTCGCGCGTCGTCGCGGACGTCATGTCGTACTCCTCGTCGAGAGCCGACGCCGTCCGGGCACAAAAAAAGACCTGAGGCGCATCGCTGCGGCTCAGGTCTTGCCCCGCGACGACGGCGGGTAACAACCCTGTGTGAACTCAGGT
Organism: Cellulomonas sp. GbtcB1; assembly: GCF_019091725.1. Lineage (NCBI taxonomy): Bacteria > Bacillati > Actinomycetota > Actinomycetes > Micrococcales > Cellulomonadaceae > Cellulomonas > Cellulomonas sp. GbtcB1. The sequence continues at coordinate 48,184 of NZ_JAGXJG010000029.1, forward strand.
TCGCCGACGAGGTTAGCACCCCGTCGCCGGGGGCCCGTCCGGGACCTTCGTCCCGACGAGGTCAGGCTGACCTCACTCGTAGACTCGGACGGGTGAGCGACACGGCGGCGGCGTACGGGATGGGCGGATGGCCGTTCTGGGCCGTCATCGCCGGGCTGTTCGTCGTCGTCATGGCGCGCTCGCACCTGTTCTACTGGGTCGGCCGCGGGGTGACCTCGGGGGCCGCGCGGCTGGCGGACCGGGTCCCGGGCACCGACGAGGACGCACCGGGCGGCGAGGACGTCGCCCCTGACCCGGCGCCTCGTGGAGCCGCGGCCCGCGCGCAGGTGGAGCGTCTCATGCGCACCCCGACAGCCCGCCGCGGCCTCGCCCTGGTGCACCGGTTCGGCCCGTTCGCGGTGACCCTCGCCTACCTGACCGTCGGCGTGCAGACGGCGGTGTTCGTCGGCTCGGGGCTGGTGCGGATGCCCTACCCCCGGTTCCTCGCGGCGTCGGTGCCCGGCAGCGTGGCCTGGGCCTTCGTCTGGGGCACTGTCGGCCTCGGCGCGGTCTGGGCGGCGGTCCGGCTCGCGACCGCGTCGCCGTGGGGCCTCGCGGCGGTGCTGGTGGCGCTCGCCGCGCTGGTGACGTGGGCGGTGCTCCGTCGCCGGTCGCGCACCGCGCGCGCTGCCGCTCGTCGGGGCCCCGTGGTCGACGCCGCACGCGCGGACGAGCTCGTCTGAGGCGGGGCGCGGTGCGCGCCCGTCAGTCGCCCCCCCCCCCCCCCCCCCCCCCCCCCCCCCCCCCGCCCCCCCCCCCCCCCCCCCCCCCCCCCCCCCCCCCCCCCCCCCCCCCCCCCCCCCCCCCCCCCCCCCCCCCCCCCCC
>NZ_JAGXJG010000286.1:0-266 GCF_019091725.1 Cellulomonas sp. GbtcB1
ATTATATTGGGTGCCTGAAATTTCTCCCCAGATTGATGATGCAGGGTCTGTGTGTGAACAACATGAGTCTATTCTGGGATATATTTGGTTCCATGATCAAAAGCTCAAACCTTGATTGTCTCCCAGCTATCTTCATCATCACCAGTGATTGTACGGACACCGTATATGCAGATACATGTCAAAATCACTTGGAAAGGGAAAAGAAAGGAAAGAGGTGATCCCCAACTGCACTATCTCACCTCTTTATTTTGTCGGTTAGGTGCTTT
>NZ_JAGXJG010000287.1:0-265 GCF_019091725.1 Cellulomonas sp. GbtcB1
ACCGCTGCGCGCCCCGGCATTGTCGAGCGGTGGACGACCTACGCCGAGCGCGACCAGCGGCCCAGCGTGCGGGTGGAGGTGCAGGCGCCGCTGGCCTGGTGGGACTCGGACCACGGGCTGCGGGAGGACGTGGTGGGGCGGGTGTTCGGCCACCTCGGGACCTCGTCCGTGGACCTCGACGCGCCCCGGCCGTCGCCCGAGCCCGAGCGGGCCGCGACCGCCACCGTCGCGCTCCCGGCGCTGCTGCGCGCCCCGCGCACGGGGG
>NZ_JAGXJG010000288.1:0-265 GCF_019091725.1 Cellulomonas sp. GbtcB1
CCGGGCGCGGGTCCGCCGCGCTCGCCGGGGCCGCGGCCGCCGCGTATGGGCTGGACCCCGACCCCCGCGCGCTCTCCCGGCTGGCCCGCCGCGGCTCCGGGTCGGCGGCGCGCTCGGCCTTCGGCGGCCTGGTGGTCTGGCACGCGGGCACCGACGACGCCTCGTCGTTCGCCGAGCCCGTGCCGGGCGGCTAGGCGGGCGGTCCGCTCGACCCGGCGATGGCCGTGGTCGTGCTCGGCGCCGGGCCCAAGTCGATCTCGTCGCG
>NZ_JAGXJG010000289.1:0-265 GCF_019091725.1 Cellulomonas sp. GbtcB1
CGCCAGCGGCATGACCAGCCGCGTCCGCGCGCCGGGGGTCGCGACCACCTCGTGCAGGCCCTGGACGGCGTTGCGGGCGAGCACCGCGAAGTTGCCGTGGGTCAGCTCGACGCCCATGGGGCGGCCGGTCGTCCCGGAGGTGTAGATGATCGTCGCGAGGTCGACCCGGCCGGCGTGCCGGCGCAGCCGGTCCACCTCCGAGTCGGGCACCGCGGCGCGCTCGGCGGCCAGGGCGTCCACCGCGCCGCCGTCGCTCACGGGCACG
>NZ_JAGXJG010000290.1:0-265 GCF_019091725.1 Cellulomonas sp. GbtcB1
GTGGCAAAAATCTAACTAGAAAGTGGCCCCATTAAGTGTACGGCATAGAAGGATTTTTGCCCAATTTTTTATTCTTTTTTTAATCCATATAATTTAACCCTAAGCCCTAGTTGAAACACTATAAAAGGAACATGATGCTCTCATCTCATCCACTTGAACTTTTGTCAACTTGACTATTCAACCAAACCTAGATGAGATAGTTCCTTCCTTATTGATTCAAACCTCCTTCATTGTTCTTCACCTATTTGAACCCTTAGTGAATGAG
>NZ_JAGXJG010000291.1:0-264 GCF_019091725.1 Cellulomonas sp. GbtcB1
GCCTGGGCGAAGCCGTCGCGCGCCGAGCCGAGCCCGACGAGCACCTGGTCCCCGGCCTGCTCGCCGATGGTGGCGGACACCGCGGCGCGGATCTGCGTCATCGCGCTGCGGCCCAGGGTCGGGGCCAGGTAGGAGTTGGCGTCGTTGTAGGTGACGTCGATCTCCGCGGACGTCGGGGCGTCGCCGCCGATCGACGCCATGTCGGTCGAGAAGTCCCCGGGCAGCGTCACCGCGAAGTAGTAGGTGCCGTCGGTGACGCCCGCG
>NZ_JAGXJG010000292.1:0-264 GCF_019091725.1 Cellulomonas sp. GbtcB1
CCGCGCCCCCGCCCGGCCCGCGGACGTCGTGGTGACGAACCACGCGATGCTCGGCGTGGCGGCGTCCGTCTCGCCGCACGTGCTGCCCGAGCACCAGGTGCTGGTCGACGACGAGGCACACGAGCTCGCCGACCGGGACACCGCCCAGTCCACGGCCGAGCTGTCCGTCGGCAGCGACGAGCACGCGGGCCGGATGGCGCGCCGGCACGGCGGCAGCGCGACCACCGAGCTCGTCTCGGCGGCGGCCGCCCCCGGCGCCGCGCT
>NZ_JAGXJG010000293.1:0-264 GCF_019091725.1 Cellulomonas sp. GbtcB1
ATGCCTGTCTCATAGTTTCCTGAAGCCATCACTTTCTATTTATAGAAAGCCATCTAGGTTTAAATTAGAATTGTATGGCATTAAAATAATGAAAATATAAATGGTAAAATACTTGCATAGTGGCCGACCATGATATGGATAATGGGTCTCACTTTGCAATTTTGCCATTTTGTCATTTTTCAATCCTATTTTCTCAAAAATGCCAATTTTCCAATTTAACAATTTAAATGTCAATTCCAATTATTTAATAACTAAAAATTAATT
>NZ_JAGXJG010000294.1:0-264 GCF_019091725.1 Cellulomonas sp. GbtcB1
TGACAGATTCCTTGGTATCTTAGGTTCTAGTGAATTGTCCAACTTCAGGAGGCAAAAGACATGGGAAGTCAAGCAAGTCTCATGCCTTCCGGAGACATACAACAATGACCTTGTCTTTGAATTCCCCCTCGTGAAGAAATTCGAGGGTTGTGGACACTTCCTCCAAGGAATGGATTGAGAAATAGATTGCTACGCTTGGACCAGAATTTTCACAACTTCCGCAAATATTCATCCTCAAAAACAATATACTATTAGAAAGGTCTA
>NZ_JAGXJG010000295.1:0-264 GCF_019091725.1 Cellulomonas sp. GbtcB1
TAAACCCTGTATTTTGAAAACATTACCAATCAAGACACTATTTTTCAAAATTATACAAAATAATACTCTCTGAGCTTAATTTTGTACTATTTTGAAAATACTAATTAAGTTTCATTTACCCATTTAACAAATAAAATATCTAATTTTGTATATTAATATTTTTTGTAATATACAAGATCCAAAATAGTATTTATTCATCTAGCATTTACTTTTAATATAAATGGAGAGCACACTCTAGTTTCATAAAACAAGGTTTCGGTTTTT
>NZ_JAGXJG010000003.1:0-128228 GCF_019091725.1 Cellulomonas sp. GbtcB1
CGCCGGAGCGACCGCCGCCCTGGCCCGCGCCGCCGCGCCCGGCTCCCCCGGACCGACCGCCGGACCCGCCGGCCCCGCGGGCACCGCCGCCCGCGCCACCGCGGCCGCGACCGCCCTGTCCTGCTGCACTCATCACACGTCTCCTGTCGTCACTGCGGCCCCGTCCAGCCCGTCGAACGCGTCGATCTCGGGCAGGTACGGGGCGAGCGGGGGCAGCTCGTCGAGGCTCGTGAGGCCCATCCGCTCGAGGAAGTATCCCGTGGTCCGGTACAGCAGCGCACCCGAGCCCGGGTCGGTGCCCGCCTCGGTGACCAGCCCGCGGGCCGTCAGCGTGCGCACCACGCCGTCCACGTTGACCCCGCGCACGCCCGAGACCTGCCCGCGCGTGACCGGCTGCCGGTACGCGATCACGGCCAGGGTCTCCAGCGCCGCCTGGGTCAGCCGGGCGGTCTGCCCGTCCAGCACGAACTGCCCGACGACCTGGTGGAACGCCGGCGCCGAGTAGATCCGCCAGCCCTCGCCGGCCTGGCGCAGCTCGAACCCGCGGGGGCGGCCGCCGTGCTCGCCGCGGTACTCCTCGGCGAGGGTGCGCAGCAGGTCGACGACCTCGCCGGTCGGCAGCCCGAGCACCGTGGCGAGGCGCACAGCCGGGATCGGCTCGTCCGCGACCATGAGCACGGCCTCCAGCGCCGCGAGGGCGCCGCCGGGCAGGTCGTGGACGTCGGGGGCCTCCGCCGTGGGCTCGGGGGGCAGCTCGCCCTCGCCGAGCCCGTCGGGGAGTCCGTCAGCGGGCGCGCCCTCGGGCACCGCGGCCGTCGGGTCCTCGGTCATGCGTCCTCCCCCTGCGCCTCGGGCGCGGCCGCGTCGGCCGGCACCACGTCGTCCCCCTCGTCGAAGTCCGAGGCCACCGCGACGTCGCCGTCCTCGGCCCCGGTCCACCGCACGGTCAGCTCCCCCAGCGGCGTCACCTGGTCGAACGCCACGGCGCCCTCCCGGAACAGCTCCAGCAGCGCGAGGAACCGCGCGACCACCAGCAGCGTCGAGTCGGCGTCGGCGGTCAGCGTCCGGAACGAGGCGGCCCCGCCGTGCCGGAGCCGGTCCGCGAGCACCGCGGCCTGCTCCCGGACGCTCACCGCGGGCGCGTGCAGGTGGCTGAGGTCGACGCCGGGCGGCGGGGGCGGCGGCGCGAGCGCCTTCGCGGCCAGCGCCGCGAGCTCCTCCGGCCCGATCTGCCAGATCAGCTCGGGCAGCATCGCGGCCAGGTGCGGCTCCAGCTGCACCGTCCGCGGCAGGCGACGGCCCTGCTCGGTGAGCCGGGTCCCGAGGTCCGCGGCCACCACCTTGTACGCGCGGTACTGCAGCAGCCGGGCGAACAGCAGGTCGCGCGCCTCCAGCAGCTCCAGGTCCTCGGCGTCCTCGACCTCGCCCGCGGGCAGCAGCCGCGCGGCCTTGAGGTCGAGCAGCGTGGCCGCCACCAGCAGGAACTCGGACGCCTGCCCGAGGTCCCACGGGCGCCCGCCCTCGGCCTCGGCGCGCTCGGCCGCGCGGATGTAGGCGATGAACTCGTCCGTGACCGCGGCGAGCGCGACCTCGGTGATGTCGAGCTTGTGCTTCGAGATCAGCCCCAGCAGCAGGTCGAACGGCCCGGAGAAGTTCTCCAGGTGCACCTCGAAGGCGCCGGACCCGGGCCGCGGCGCGTCGTCGGGCGCACCGGTCCCGCCGGGGTCGGCGGCAACGGCCTCGGCGGTCGGCGCCGTCTCAGGCGGCGTCGCCACGGGCGACGAGCTCCCGCGCGAGCTGCCGGTACGCGTGCGCCCCGGCGTGCGTCGGCGAGTACGTCGTGATCGGCTCCGCCGCCACGGAGGCGTCCGGGAACTTCACGGTGCGGCCGATGACGGTGTGCAGCAGCGTGTCGCCGAACGCCTCGTACACCCGGGCCACGACCTCGCGCGCGTGCAGGGTGCGCGGGTCGTACATGGTGGCGAGGATGCCGTCGACCTCGAGGCGCGGGTTGAGCCGGTCGCGGACCTTCTCGATCGTCTCGACCAGCAGCGCCACGCCGCGCAGCGCGAAGAACTCGCACTCCAGCGGGATGAGCACGCCGTGCGCGGCGGTGAGCGCGTTGACGGTCAGCAGGCCGAGCGACGGCTGGCAGTCGACCAGCACCACGTCGTAGTCGTCGAGCACGGGCCGCAGCACCCGGGACAGGATCGACTCGCGGGCCACCTCGCTGACCAGCTGCACCTCGGCGGCGGACAGGTCGATGTTGGCCGGCAGGAGGTCCAGGTTGGGGATCTCCGTGGGGCGGATCAGCTCCTCGACCCGCGCGTGCCGGTCGACCAGCAGGTCGTAGACCGTGCGGTCGAGCTCGTGCGGGTTGGCGCCCAGGCCGACCGACGCCGCGCCCTGCGGGTCGAAGTCGACGATGAGCACCCGGCGGCCGTACTCGGCCAGCGCCGCGGCGAGGTTGATCGTGGTGGTCGTCTTGCCGACGCCGCCCTTCTGGTTGCACATCGCGATGACGCGGGCGGGACCGTGGGCGGCGAGCGGCGCGGGGGCGGGGAAGTCGGGCAGGGGCCTGCCCACCGGGTCGGTTGCGATCTCGGTCGTCTCCTCGCGTGCCACCCGCACAACCTACCGGAGCACCCGGCCGGTCAGCCGTCTCCCGCGCCGGTGCGCGCGGCGCCCGCGGCGGCCCGGACGGCGCTGTCCCGCCTGGCGCGCGGGTGGCTCGTCGCGTACACCTCGCGCAGCGTGTCCGGCGTCACCTTCGTGTAGATCTGCGTGGTTGTCACCGAGGCGTGCCCCAGCAGCTCCTGCACCACCCGGACGTCGGCGCCGCCGGCCAGCAGGTGGGTCGCGAACGAGTGCCGCAGCGTGTGCGGCGACACGTGGTCGGCGCCCGGCAGCCCGGCCCGCTCGGCGGCCGTGCGCAGCACCGCCCACGCGCTCTGCCGGGACAGCCGGGCCCCCCGGGTGTTGAGGAACACCGCCGCTCCCCCGCGACCTGCCGCCGCCAGCGCCGGGCGGGCGCGGACCAGGTACGCCTCCAGCGCCTCGACGGCGTACGCCCCGACCGGGACGACGCGCTCCTTGCTCCCCTTGCCGAGCAGCCGGACCGCGGCCCGTCCCTCGGTGAGGTCGAGGTCGTCGACGTCGAGGCCCACGGCCTCGGAGATGCGCGCCCCGGTCGAGTACACGAGCTCGAGCAGCGCCCGGTCGCGCAGCGGCACCGGCCCGTCCCCGAGCGACGCCGCCTCCAGCAGCCGCAGCACCTCGTCGGTGCCGATCGCCTTGGGCAGCACCTGGGACTGCTTGGGCGGCCGCACGGCGCGCGCGGGGTCGGCGGCGGTCAGCCCCTCCAGGACCGAGAACCGGTGCCAGCCGCGCACGGCCACGACGGCGCGCTTCGCGGACGACGCCGACAGCACCGCCCGCCCGTCTGAGCCGGTGCGCACGGCGGTGAGGAAGTCCTCGACGTCGGCCTCCGCCACCTCCGCGACGGACGCGCGGCCCGCGGCGGCGAGGTGGTCGACGTACCGGGTCAGGTCGCGCCGGTAGGCGGCCAGCGTGTTGGCGGACAGCCCGCGCTCGACCGTGAGGTGGGCGAGATACCCGTCCAGGGCGGCGCGCAGCGCGGAGGCCGACGGCTGCTCCTCCGTCATGCCGGTGCCTCCCCGCGGTCCCTCCGGTGGGTCAGAGCGGGAGGAACACGTCGACCGCCACCGCGACCGACAGCAGCGACAGGTACGTGATCGACCCGTGGAACACCGACATCGCGCGGAGCTTGCCGCGGCTCGGGTCCTGGGCGCGACGGTACAGCGCGACGTTCGACCAGAGGAACCACACGCCGAGGACGGTCGCGACGACCGCGTACACCCAGGTCATCCCGGCGACGGGGACCAGCAGCAGCGAGCAGGCGATCATCGCGACGGTGTACGCGATCATCTCCTTCGCGACCTTCGACTCGGCCGCGACGACCGGGAGCATCGGGACGCCCGCGGCCGCGTAGTCCTTGCGGAACTTCATCGACAGCGGCCAGTAGTGCGGCGGCGTCCAGAAGAAGATCACCCCGAACAGCAGCACCGCGGCCCAGGACAGCCCGCCGGTCACCGACGACCAGCCGATGAGCACCGGCATGCAGCCGGCGGCGCCGCCCCACACGATGTTCTGGGGCGTGCGCCGCTTGAGGATCATCGTGTAGCCGACGACGTAGATGAGGATCGCGCCGCCGGTGAGCAGCGCGGACGGCACGTTGACCAGCAGCGCGAGCCACAGCAGCGAGCCGACGCCCAGCGCGAGGCCGAACACCAGCGCGGCGCCCGGGGTGATCTCCCCCGTGACCAGCGGACGCCGCTTGGTCCGGTTCATCACCTGGTCGATGTCGCGGTCGATGTAGCAGTTGAGCACGTTCGCCGCGCCGGCCGCGGCAGCGCCGCCGACCAGCGTCGCCAGCACCAGCCCGATCGGCGGGAAGCCGCCCTGCGCCAGGATCATCGTCGGCAGCGTCGTGACGAGCAGCAGCTCGATGACCCGCGGCTTGGTGAGGGCCACGTAGGCGGCGACGCGGCGCCGCAGCGCGCTCCGGCCGTCCTGGGCCTGGGCACCGGGGGCCCGCGACGAGGCCCCGGCGGGAGCGGCTGGGCTCATCGTGCGCACGCTCCGGTCCTCCGCCCGTCGCTCGACCGCGCCGGCCGGACGGCCCCGCGGATGATCTCGACCATCGTACGGCCCTCCCGGCAGCAGATGCGGCCGTGAACCGCCTGGGACCAGGGTCCCGGTCGTGTGACGTCCGTCGCCCCGGGCTCCCACGCCGGTGGACCGGACGGCGGACCCCCGCCCCGCGGGTCTAGGCTCGAAACGCACGCCCGGCCCCGGGGGAATCAGGACCGGGCGTGAGCGGCGCCCGGCCTGGTCAGGACGGGCCCGACCGTCGACGCCCCGGCCCGGAGTCCGGGGCGAGAAGTGAGGTGGCACGACGATGACAGAGGGCATCACGCCGCTCGACCAGGTGGCCGACGCGGGCGTCGCGGTATGGCTGGACGACCTGTCCCGGGAGCGGCTGCGCACCGGGAACCTGAAGGACCTCGTGGCCGAGCGCCGCGTGGTCGGGGTCACGACCAACCCGACGATCTTCGCGAGCGCGCTGGCCAAGGGCGAGTCCTACGACGAGCAGCTCAAGCAGCTGCGGGCGCAGGGCACCGACGTGGACGGCGCCGTCTTCGCGATCACGACCGACGACGTGCGCGAGGCGGCCGACGTGCTGCGCCCCGTGTACGACGCCACCGACGGCGTGGACGGCCGCGTGTCCATCGAGGTCGACCCGCGCCTGGCGCGCGACGCGCAGGCCACCGTCGACTCGGCCCGCGCGCTGTGGTCGACGATCGACCGGCCGAACCTGTTCATCAAGATCCCCGCGACGCTCGACGGGCTGGCGGCGATCACCGAGGTGCTCGCCGACGGCATCAGCGTCAACGTCACGCTGATCTTCTCGCTCGAGCGGTACCGCGCCGTGCTGGACGCGTTCGTCGAGGGCCTGGAGCGGGCCAAGGCCAACGGCCACGACCTCGCGCCCATCGCCTCCGTCGCGTCGTTCTTCGTGTCCCGCGTGGACGCGGCGATCGACCCGCGCCTGGACGAGATCGGCTCCCCCGAGGCCGCCGACCTCCGCGGCAAGGCCGCCATCGCCAACGCCCGCCTCGCGTACGGCGTCTACGAGGAGGTCGTCGCCTCCGACCGCTGGCAGGCGCTCGCCGCCGCCGGCGCGAAGCCGCAGCGTCCGCTGTGGGCGTCCACCGGCGTCAAGGACAAGGCGTACCCCGACACCCGGTACGTCGACGAGCTCGTCGTCGCCGGCGTCGTCAACACCATGCCCGAGGCCACGCTCCAGGCCGTCTTCGACCACGGCGACTTCCGGGGCGACACCGTCACCGGCACCCAGGCCGAGGCGCAGGACGTCATCGACCGGCTCGCCGGCCTCGGCATCGCGATCGACGAGGTCACCGACCAGCTCGAGCGCGAGGGCGTCGACAAGTTCGAGAAGTCCTGGGCCGAGCTGCTCGACACCGTCCGCGGCGGCCTGGAGCAGGTGGCCGAGTGAGGCCCGCGAAGGTCACCGCGGAGCACAACCCGCTCCGCGACCCGCGCGACCGCCGGCTCCCCCGGATCGCCGGGCCCTCGGGCCTGGTGATCTTCGGGGTGACCGGCGACCTCGCCCGCAAGAAGCTCATGCCCGCGGTGTACGACCTCACCAACCGCGGCCTGCTGCCCCCCGGCTTCGCGCTCACCGGGTTCGCCCGGCGCGACTGGGAGGACCAGGACTTCGCGCAGATCGTGCACGACTCCGTCAAGGAGCACGCCCGCACCCCGTTCCGCGAGTCCACCTGGCGCCAGCTGTCCGAGGGCATCCGGTTCGTCCAGGGCACCTTCGACGACGACGACGCGTTCGACCGGCTGCGGCAGACCGTCGAGGACCTCGACGTCACCCGCGGCACCGGCGGCAACCACGCGTTCTACCTCTCGGTCCCGCCGAGCGCGTTCCCCGTCGTCTGCAAGCAGCTCGCCCGCTCCGGCCTGTCCGAGTCGGTCGAGGACGCCTGGCGCCGCGTCGTCATCGAGAAGCCGTTCGGCCACGACCTGCAGTCGGCCCGCGAGCTGAACGACGTCGTGTCCTCGGTGTTCCACCCGGACGACGTGTTCCGGATCGACCACTACCTCGGCAAGGAGACGGTCCAGAACCTGCTGGCGCTGCGGTTCGCCAACCAGCTGTTCGAGCCGATCTGGAACGCCAACTACGTCGACCACGTGCAGATCACGATGGCCGAGGACATCGGCGTCGGCGGCCGCGCCGGGTACTACGACGGCATCGGCGCCGCGCGCGACGTCATCCAGAACCACCTGCTGCAGCTCCTGGCCCTGACGGCCATGGAGGAGCCGGTCACGTTCGACGCGCACGACCTGACCGCCGAGAAGATCAAGGTCCTCTCCGCCGTCCGCGTGCCCAAGGACATCGGCAAGCACACCGCCCGCGGGCAGTACGCCGAGGGCTGGCAGGGCGGCGAGAAGGTCGTCGGCTACCTGGACGAGGGCGGCTTCGACCCCAACTCGACCACCGAGACCTTCGCCGCCATCCGCGTCGACGTGGACACCCGCCGCTGGGCCGGCGTCCCGTTCTACCTGCGCACCGGCAAGCGCCTCGGCCGCCGCGTCACCGAGATCGCCGTCGTGTTCAAGAAGGCGCCGCACCTGCCCTTCGAGTCCACCGCGACCGAGGAGCTCGGCAAGAACGCGCTGGTCATCCGCGTGCAGCCCGACGAGGGCGTCACCCTGCGGTTCGGCGCCAAGGTGCCGGGCACCGCGATGGAGGTCCGCGACGTCACGATGGACTTCGGCTACGGCCACGCGTTCACCGAGTCGTCCCCGGAGGCCTACGAGCGCCTCATCCTCGACGTCCTGCTGGGCGACCCGCCGCTGTTCCCGCGGCACGAGGAGGTCGAGCTCTCCTGGAAGATCCTCGACCCCATCACCCAGTACTGGGCGAGCAAGGGCAAGCCGGAGCCGTACCGCGCCGGCACCTGGGGGCCGGAGTCGGCCGACCGCATGATGGAGCGCGACGGACGGACCTGGAGGCGACCGTGATCATCGACCTGCCCAAGACGACCACCCGCGACATCAACAAGCGGCTGGTGCAGGAGCGCGAGGAGGGCGGCGCCGTCGCCCTCGGGCGCGTGCTGACGCTCCTCATCGACGTCGGCGCCAACGACCCGGAGGCCGCCATCGAGGCCGCCAACGACGCGAGCCGCGAGCACCCCTGCCGCGTCATCGTGCTCACCGAGTCCGGCCCCGAGGCCGCCGACTCCGAGCTCGACGCGCAGATCCGGCTCGGCGGCGACGCCGGGGCCTCCGAGGTCGTGCTGCTGCACCCGTCCGCCGCGCAGGCCCGGCACCTGGACACCCTCGTGCTCCCCCTGCTGCTGCCGGACGCGCCGATCGTCGCCTGGTGGCCCTACCAGGTGCCCGACGACCCGGCCCAGCACCCGCTCGGCCAGCTCGCCCGGCGCCGGATCACCGACACCACCGAGTGCACCAACCCGTCCGACGCGCTGCACCGGCTGGCCGGCGGCTACACCGAGGGCGACACCGACCTCGCGTGGACCCGCACCACCCTGTGGCGCGGTCTCATCGCGGCGACGCTGGACCAGCCGCCGTTCGAGCCCGTCACCCGCGCGGTCGTGGCCGGCGAGAGCACCCACCCCTCCGTCGACCTCATGGCGGCGTGGCTGGGCTGGGCGCTGAACTGCCCCGTCGACATCGAGCGCCAGGCGGACGCCCCGGCGATCACGCAGGTGCGGCTCGAGCGGAAGTCCGGCCCGATCGTGCTCGACCGGCCCGACGGCAAGACCGCCGCGCTGCGCCAGCCCGACCAGCCCGAGCACCGGATCGCCCTGCCGATCCGGCAGCTGCGGGAGTGCCTGGCCGAGGAGCTCCGGCGGCTCGACGCCGACGAGGTCTACGGCGAGGTGCTGCGCAAGGGCCTGACGAAGGTGGGCGCATGACGGGGGCACCGCGGACGGTGCTCGTGCACCCGGACGCGACCACCCTCGCCGAGGCCACGGCCGCGCGGCTCATCACGCGGCTCGTCGACCTGCAGTCGGCGGCCGCGCCCGTGCACGTCGTGCTCACCGGCGGGACCGTCGGGATCAAGACGCTCGCTGCGGTGGCTGCGTCGCCGGCCCGCGCGGCCGTCGACTGGTCCGGCGTGCACCTGTGGTGGGGCGACGAGCGGTTCCTCGCCGACGGCGACGCCGACCGGAACGAGACCCAGGCGCGGTCCGCGCTGATCGACGGGCTCGGCGACGCCCTCCCGGCCGCCAACGTGCACCCGATGCGGCCGCTCGACGTCGCCGCGGGCATCGCGACCCCGGAGGACTCGGCCGCGGCCTACGCCGCCGAGCTCGCCGCGTTCGCGCCCGAGGGGGCCGACGTGCCGACGTTCGACGTGCTCATGCTCGGCATGGGGCCCGACGGCCACGTGGCGTCGCTGTTCCCGGGCCACGAGGGCGTCGACGTCACCGGCGTTCCGACCGTCGGGGTGCACGGCTCCCCCAAGCCGCCGCCCGAGCGCGTGTCGCTGACGTTCGAGTCCATCCGCGCCGCGCGCGAGGTGTGGGTCGTGGCGGCGGGCGCCGAGAAGGCGGAGGCCGTCGCGTCGGCGCTGTCCGACGCGGACGTCCGGGTCACGCCCGCCGCGGGCGCCCGCGGCACGGAGGCGACGCTGTGGCTGGTCGACGCGGCCGCGGTCGCCGAGGTCGGCGCGTCGCAGGGCGCGGCGTAGCCGACCCCGCTCCCCTGGCGTCACGAGGGCCCCGCAGCCACCCGGCTGCGGGGCCCTCGTCGCGTCTCGCGGAGCATGAGCTCGCACGTGCGCCCGTGCGGTGCCACCGGAGCGGCCCGAGGCGGACCGGCGCGAGGCGCAGCGGCGTGAGGTCGTCACATCCGCGCGAGGTCGGCGGAAATGAGTGACGACCTCGCCGCGATGCGACGACCTCACGCCCGGCGCCGGCCGAGGTCGTCGGTTCCGGCCACCGGAAGGGTGGCGCAACCGGCGACCTCGGGCGGAACCGCCGACCTCGTGGGGAGACGCGGCGAGGGCCCCGCAGCGGTGCTGCGGGGCCCTCGGCCGGGTGCTGCGTGCGGGTGCTGCCTCAGCGCACCCCGCCGCGCCGACGCGCGCGGAGCGCGGCCAGCGCCTCGTCCAGGATCGCCTCGCCGTCCTCGGCGGACCGGCGCTCCTTCACGTAGGCCAGGTGGGTCTTGTACGGCTCGTTGCGCACGGGCGACGGCGGGTTCGCCTCGTCCTGGCCGGCCGGGAACCCGCAGCGTGGGCAGTCCCAGGTCTCGGGCGCCTCGGCGGCGGCCTCCTCGGCGAACGACGGCCGGGTCTCGTGGCCGTTCGCGCACCAGTAGGAGATCCACACGCGGGGCGCGGCGTCGCCGCGCTCGGCCTCGCCCATGGGGCCCGCGCCGACGCGGGACCCCCGGATCGCACTTCCGCTCGCCATGAGGTCTCTCCCTCAGCTCACGCGCTCGATGAGACCGAGCAGCACGATCACGACCGCCCACACGAGGCTGACGCCCACGGTGATGCGGTTGAGGTTGCGCTCGGCCACGCCGGAGGACCCGGCGCTGCTGGTGATGCCGCCGCCGAACATGTCGGACAGACCGCCGCCCTTGCCCTTGTGCAGCAGGACGAGCGGGACGAGCAGCAGGCTCGTGACCACCAGGAGGACCTGGAGGGCGATGGTGAGGGCTGTCACGGCGGGTCTGGCTCTTCTCGCTGTCGGGGACCCCGGGCGGGGTCGGTCGGGTGGACCGCGGTCCAGGGTAGGCGACGCGCGGCGCAGGAATCCAGCACGACAGGCCAGATCGGGCCGCGGGTCGCCCGGTCGGCCGGGGCGCGCGCGGGCGTGCTGCCGCCGCGCGCCCCGACCTCGGGGTGGATCAGGCGCCCGCGTGCTCCTGGAAGCGCGCGATCTTGGCGAACTCCTCGGCGTCGAGCGACGCACCGCCGACGAGCGCGCCGTCGACGTCGGGCTTGCCGATGATCTGGGCGGCGTTGCCGGACTTCACCGAGCCGCCGTAGAGCACGCGCACGGCGTCGGCGACCTCAGCCGAGTACAGCTCGGCGAGCTTGCCGCGGATGGCCTCGCAGACCTCCTGCGCGTCCTCGGGGGTGGCGACCTCGCCGGTGCCGATGGCCCAGACGGGCTCGTAGGCGATGACGACCGTCTTCGCCTGCTCCTCGGTGACGCCCGCGAGCGAGCCCTCGAGCTGCGTCAGCGTGTACTCGACGTGGGTGCCCGCCTTGCGGATCTCCAGGCCCTCGCCGACGCAGACGATCGGGGTGATGCCGGCACCGAGCGCGGCGACCGTCTTGGCCGCCACGACCGCGTCGGACTCGCCGTGGTACTCGCGACGCTCCGAGTGGCCGGTGGCCACGTAGGTGACGCCGAGCTTGGCGAGCTGCGCCGCCGAGACCTCGCCGGTGTAGGCGCCGGAGGCGTGCGCGGACACGTCCTGCGCGCCGTAGCCGATCTCCAGCTTGTCCGCGTCGACCAGGGTCTGCACGGAGCGGATGTTGGTGAACGACGGCAGGACGACGACCTCGGCGGTGCCGAAGTCGTGCTTGGCGTCCTTGAGGGTCCAGGCGAGCTTCTGCACCAGGTGCACGGCCTCGTGGTGGTCGAGGTTGAGCTTCCAGTTGCCCGCGATGAGGGGGGTACGTGCCATGTGGATCAGTCCTCCAGGACCGCGATGCCGGGGAGGGTCTTGCCCTCGAGGAGCTCCAGCGACGCGCCGCCGCCGGTCGAGATGTGGCCGAAGCCGGCCTCGTCGAAGCCGAGTCGACGGACGGCCGCGGCCGAGTCGCCGCCGCCGACGATGGAGAAGCCGTCGGTGTCGACGAGCGCCTGCGCGACGGCCTTGGTGCCCTCGGCGAACGCCGGGAACTCGAACACGCCCATCGGGCCGTTCCAGGCGATGGTCTTCGCGTCGAGGATCGCCGCGCGGAACAGCTCGCCCGACTTCGGACCGATGTCCAGGCCCATCTTGCCGGCCGGGATCTTGTCCGCGTCGACGGTCTCGTGCGGGGCGTCGGCCGCGAAGCCGTCGGCCGCGACGATGTCGACGGGCAGCACGATCTCGACGCCGGACTCCTGCGCCTGGGCGAGGTAGCCCTTGACGGTCTCGACCTGGTCCTCCTCGAGCAGCGAGGAGCCGACCTCGTGGCCCTGGGCCTTGAGGAAGGTGAAGACCATGCCGCCGCCGATGAGCAGCTTGTCGGCCTTGGTCAGCAGGTTCGCGATGACGCCGAGCTTGTCGGAGACCTTCGAGCCGCCGAGCACGACCACGTAGGGGCGCTCCGGGTCCTCGACGGCCTTGCGCAGCGCCTCGACCTCGGTGAGGACGAGGGAGCCCGCCGCGTGCGGGAGGCGCAGCGCGACGTCGTAGACCGACGCCTGCTTGCGGTGCACGACGCCGAAGCCGTCGGACACGAACGCGTCCGCGAGGGCCGCGAGCTCGTCGGCCAGCGCGCCGCGCTCGGCCTCGTCCTTGGAGGTCTCGCGCGCGTCGAACCGGATGTTCTCGAGCAGCGCGATCTGCCCGTCCTCGAGCGCCGCGACCGTGGCCTTGGCGGACTCGCCGACGACGTCCTCCGCGAGGGCGACCGGCTGGCCGAGCAGCTCGCCCAGGCGGGCGGCGACGGGGGCCAGCGAGTACTTCGCGTCGGGCTCGCCCTTCGGCCGGCCGAGGTGCGCGGTGACGACCACGCGGGCGCCGGCGTCGAGCAGGCCCTTCAGCGTGGGCAGCGCGGCGCGGATGCGGCCGTCGTCGGTGATGGTCGTGCCGTCGAGCGGCACGTTGAAGTCGGAACGGACGAGCACGCGCTTGCCGCGCAGGTCGCCGAGGTCCTCGATGGTCTTCATGCTTGCCTACCTTGCTCCGCGGGGCCGTCGGGGCCGACGACCGGGGCTGTCCATGACGGCGCCCGCGACACGCCGGGGTCGGAAGGCCGACCCCGGCGTGCGCGGGCGCATGTGCGTCGCTACGGACGGCTGAGGGTCAGAGACGCTCGCCGACGTAGGAGGTGAGGGTCACGAGGGAGTTGGAGTAGCCCCACTCGTTGTCGTACCAGGACACGACCTTCACCAGGTCGCCCGACACCTTGGTCAGCTTCGAGTCGAAGATGCTCTGGTGCGGGTCGGTGACGATGTCGGAGGACACGATCTCGTCCTCGACGTACGCCAGGACGCCCTTGAGCGGGCCCTCGGCGGCAGCCTTGACCGCGGCGTTGACCTCCTCGACCGTGACCTCCTTCGAGGCGGTGAAGGTGAGGTCGGTCGCCGAGCCGGTGATGGTCGGGACGCGCAGGGCGTAGCCGTCCAGCTTGCCCTTCAGCTCCGGCAGCACGAGCGCGACGGCCTTGGCGGCGCCGGTCGAGGTCGGGACGATGTTCTGCGCGGCGGCGCGGGCGCGGCGGAGGTCCTTGTGCGGGCCGTCCTGCAGGTTCTGGTCACCCGTGTAGGCGTGGATCGTGGTCATGAGGCCACGCTCGATGCCGATCGAGTCGTTGAGCGCCTTCGCCAGCGGGGCGAGGCAGTTCGTGGTGCACGACGCGTTCGAGATGATGTGCTGCGTGGCCGGGTCGTACGACTCGTGGTTCACGCCGACGACGAAGGTGCCGTCCTCGTTCTTCGCCGGGGCGGAGATGATGACCTTCTTGGCACCGGCGGCGATGTGCGCCTTGGCCTTCTCGGCGTCGGTGAAGAAGCCGGTCGACTCGATGACGATGTCGGCGCCCAGCTCGGCCCAGGGGAGGTTGGCCGGGTCGCGCTCGGCGAGGGCGCGGATGTTCTTGCCGTCGACGATGATGTTGTCGTCGTCGAAGTCGACGCTCAGCGGGAAGCGGCCCAGCACGGTGTCGTACTTGAGCAGGTGAGCCAGCGTCTTGTTGTCCGTCAGGTCGTTGACGCCGACGATCTCGATGTCGGCGCCCGACGCCACGATGGCCCGGTAGAAGTTGCGCCCGATGCGGCCGAAGCCGTTGATGCCGACCTTGATGGTCACTTGCCCTCCTCGGCACGCGCCGGCACAGGCCAGCGCACACTGTTGCGGTGATGGACTGCGCACGCCGGTGTGCGCTCCGGAAACGCCGCGGTCACAGGAACTTGACCCTCAGAACATCTCCGGATGGCCTAGAGCCTATACCCGAGCGCAGGGTGCCGCAGGGACCTAGGTCTGGCCGGCGGGACGGCCGTCCGTGGTGCGGACGGCCGTTCACCCGCTGCCCCGCGGCCTGCTAGAGGTCCAGCAGGTCGGGGCTCAGCCCGGACTCGGTGTCCGGGATGCCGAGGTCGGCCGCGCGCTTGTCGGCCGTCGCCAGCAGGCGGCGGATCCGGCCCGCCACCGCGTCCTTGGTGAGCACGGGGTCGGCGAGCTTGCCGAGCTCCTCGAGCGAGGCCTCCTTGTGGGCGAGCCGCAGCTCCCCCGCCTCGCGCAGGTGCTCGGGCACGTCGGCGCCGAGGATCTCGAACGCGCGCTCCACGCGCGCGCCCGCGGCGACCGCGGCCCGCGCCGACCGGCGCAGGTTCGCGTCGTCGAAGTTGGCCAGGCGGTTCGCGGTCCCCCGCACCTCGCGGCGGACCCGGCGCTCCTCCCACACCAGCAGCGTCTCGTGCGCGCCGAGCCGGGCCAGCATCGCGGCGATGGCGTCGCCGTCGCGGATGACCACGCGGTCGACGTTGCGCACCTCGCGCGCCTTGGCCGGGATCTGCATGCGGCGCGCGGCCCCGACCAGCGCCAGGGCGGCCTCCGGGCCGGGGCAGGTCACCTCGAGCGCGGACGACCGGCCGGGCTCGGTCAGCGAGCCGTGCGCCAGGAACGCGCCGCGCCACGCCGCCTCGGCCTCCTGCACGCCGGCGGAGACGATCTGCGGCGGCAGCCCGCGCACCGGGCGCCCGCGGTTGTCGAGCAGGCCCGTCTGCCGCGCGAGCGACTCCCCGTCCTTCACGACCCGCACGACGTACCGGTTCCCGCGGCGCAGCCCGCCGCCGGACACCACGATGACCTCGGACTGGTGGCCGTACACCTCGGCGATGGCGGCCCGGAGCCGGCGCGCGGCCATCCCGGTGTCGAGCTCGGCCTCGATGACGATCCGCCCCGAGATGATGTGCAGCCCGCCCGCGAACCGGAGCGTCGCCGACACCTCCGCCTTCCGGCACGACGTCTTGTCGACCTGGAGCCGCGCAAGCTCGTCCTTCACCTGTGCCGTCAGAGCCATGCGGTCATCCTGCCATCCCCTGGGGTGCGCCGACGTCGCCGAGGTAGCCCTCGACCACGTCGCTGATCGCCGCGGCCAGCCGCAGCGCGTCGTGCCGGGGCGTGCCGTCCCCGCGCCGCACCTGGCGCAGCAGCAGCCGCCCGCCCTGCGCGCGCGTGCGCTCCTCGAGCTCGTCGACGTCCTCCACGGCGCCGGGGTCGGCGATGACCGCGTCCAGCCGGAGGTCCGGGGCGTGCTGGCGCAGCGCGTCCAGGTGCTCGCACGGCCCCATGCCGGCGGTCTCCGCGTCCGGGCTGAGGTTGAGCAGCACGATCTTGCGGGCGGGCGTCCGGTGCAGCGCCTCGGCGAGGTCCGGCACCAGCAGGTGCGGGATCACGGACGTGTACCAGGAGCCGGGTCCCAGCACGACCCAGTCCGCCTGCTCCACCGCGGCGACCGCCTCGGGCAGCGCCGGCGGGCGGTCGGGCACGAGCCGCACGCCCTCGATGGGGTCGCGCGCGACGGCGACGTGGCTCTGCCCGCGCACCACCTCGACGCGTCCGTCGGACCGCCGGACGTCGGCCTCGATCGCCAGCGGCACCGCCGCCATGGGGAGCACGCGGCCGCGGGCGCCGAGCAGCCGGCCGACCCAGTCCAGACCGTCTACCGTGTCGCCCAGCAGCTCCCACAGCGCCACGATCAGCAGGTTGCCGACCGCGTGCTTGTCCAGGTCGCCCGCCGAGGTGAACCGGTGCTGCAGCACGTCGCGCCACGTGCGGCCCCAGTCGGAGTCGTCGCACAGCGCGGACAGCGCCATGCGCAGGTCGCCGGGCGGGAGCACGTCCAGCTCGTCGCGCAGCCGGCCGGAGGACCCGCCGTCGTCCGCGACGGTCACGACGGCCGTGAGCCTGTCCGTCACGCGGCGCAGCGCCGACAGGGAGGCGGACAGCCCGTGCCCGCCGCCCAGGGCGACGAACGCGGGGTGCCCGTCGCGGGACGGGTTCATTCCTTGCCGAGGTCGCGCGCCGCCACGGTGACGCGCTGCCCCCGGGACCGCAGCCGCTCGGCGATGGCCTCGCTGATCGCGACCGACCGGTGCTTGCCGCCGGTGCAGCCGACCGCGATCGTCACGTAGCGCTTCTCCTCCGCCAGGTACCCGGCGAGGACGGGCTCGAGCGCGTCGACGTACCGGTCCACGAAGTCGACGGCGCCGGGCAGGCCCAGGACGTAGTCGCGCACGGGCGCGTCCCGGCCCGACATGTGCCGGAGCTCGGTGATCCAGTACGGGTTGGCCAGGAACCGGACGTCGACCACGTGGTCCGCGTCGAGCGGGATGCCGTACTTGAAGCCGAACGAGAGCACGTTGACCCGCAGCGCGTCCTCCTCCTGCTCCGAGGACACCGCCGCCCGCACGATCCGGCCGAGCTCGTGCACGTTCGTCTCCGAGGAGTCGATCAGCACGTCCGCGCGCTCCCGGATGTCCGAGAGCAGGCTGCGCTCCGCCGTGATGCCGTCGAGGATCCGGCCCTCGCCCTGCAGCGGGTGCGGGCGGCGCACCTGCTCGTACCGGCGCACCAGCACCTCGTCCGAGGCGTCGAGGAACAGGATCCGGTAGTCGATGCCCGACTCGCGGAGCTGCGCGAGCACCGCGAGGAGGTCGGCGAAGAACTCGCGCCCGCGGACGTCGACGACCGCCGCGATCCGCAGGTCCGCGCTCGGCGGCCCGCCGTGGGTCAGCATGCCGACGAGGTGCGTGAGCATCTGCGCGGGCAGGTTGTCGACGACGTACCAGCCCATGTCCTCGAGCACCGCGCCCGCGCGGGTGCGGCCCGCGCCGGACATGCCGGTGATGATCAGGACGTGGGGCTGCCGGACGCGGGGCGCCGCGGTGGCGGCCTCGATCGCGGGGATGCCGTGGGGGACGGTGATCGGCGAGGTCTCGTCGCTCATGACCCCAGCATGCCAGGCGTGTCGGCGGTCGGCGCCGCCACGTCGGTGGCACGGGACGGCAGGTCCGTGGCCGGGGCTGCCGCGTCGGCGTCCGGGGCCTGCGCGCCCGTGGCGGGCGCCGGGACGCCGGTGGGCTCGGTGCCGCCGGCCAGCGCCGCCACCACCGCGGCCGCGGTCCGCGCGCCCATGCCGGGCACCGTCGCGATCTCCTCCGCCGAGGCGGCCTTCAGCCGCTTGAGCGAGCCGAAGTGCTTGAGCAGCGCGGCCGACCGCGCGGGGCCGAGCCCCGGGACGGTGTCGAGCGCCGAGACCGTCATCCCCTTGCTGCGCTTCTTGCGGTGCGCGGTGATCGCGAACCGGTGCGCCTCGTCGCGGACGCGCTGCAGCAGGTACAGCCCCTCCGAGGAGCGCTGCAGGATCACCGGGTAGTCCTCCCCCGGCAGCCACACCTCCTCGAGCCGCTTGGCCAGGCCGCACAGCGCGACGTCGTCGATCCCGAGCTCCGCCAGCGCCGCCGCCGCGGCCGCGACCTGCGGCGGGCCGCCGTCGACCACGACCAGGTTGGGCGGGTAGGCGAAGCGCTGCGGGCGCCCGGTGGACTCGTCGATCGGGCCGGACCGCACCGGCCCGGCGTCGGCGTCCGCCAGCGCCTCGGCCAGCTGGTCCTCCCCCAGGCCGAGCTCCAGGTCGCCCGCCTGCTCGCGCTCGGCGAGGTACCGGCGGAACCGGCGGGTGATGACCTCGTGCATCGCGGCGGTGTCGTCGCGCGCGCCCGAGCCCTCGGGGCCGCGGATCCCGAACGTCCGGTACTCGCTCTTGCGGGCCAGCCCGTCCTCGAACACGACCATCGACGCCACCTGGTACGTCCCCTGGTTGTGCGACACGTCGTAGCACTCGATGCGGAGCGGGGCCGAGTCCAGGCCCAGCGCCTCCTGGATCTCCTGCAGCGCCTGGCTGCGGGTCGTCAGGTCGCCGGCCCGGCGGGTGCGGTGCAGCGCGAGCGCGTGCTCGGCGTTCTTCCGGACCGTCTCGGCGAGCTCGTGCTTGTCGCCCCGCTGCGGCACCCGCACCTGCACCCGGCTGCCGCGCAGCCCGGACAGCCAGGCCTGCACCTGGTCGAGGTCGTCCGGCAGCACCGGGACCAGCACCTCGCGCGGCACCGAGCCGGCGACAGCGCCCTGCGCCGCCGCGCCGTCGTCGCCGGCGGGCGCGTCGCCGTACACCTGCTGGAGCAGGTGCTCGACGAGCTGCGCGTCGGTCACGTCCTCGACCTTCTCGACCACCCAGCCGCGCTGGCCGCGGATCCGGCCGTCGCGCACGTGGAACACCTGGACGGCGGCCTCGAGCTCGTCGCCGGCGAGGGCGAAGATGTCGGCGTCCGTGCCGTCCTGCAGCACCACGGCGTTCTTCTCCGTGGCGCGCTTGAGGGCGCCGATGTCGTCCCGGAGCCGCGCCGCGCGCTCGAAGTCGAGCTCCGCGGACGCCTCCTGCATGCGCTGGGTCAGCCGCTTGGTGAACCGGGCCGTGTCGCCCGCCATGAAGTCGGCGAACTCCTCGGCGAGGACGTGGTGGTCCTCCTGGGAGATCTTCCCGACGCACGGGGCCGAGCACTTGTCGATGTAGCCGAGCAGGCATGGCCGGCCCTGCTGCTTGGCGCGCTTGAACACCCCCGCCGAGCAGGTGCGCACCGGGAACACGCGGAGCAGCAGGTCGACGGTCTCGCGGATCGCCCACGCGTGCGCGTACGGGCCGAAGTACCGGGTGCCGGGCCGCTTCGCGCCGCGCATGACCTGCACGCGCGGGAACTGGTCGGCCAGCGTCACGGCCAGGTACGGGTACGACTTGTCGTCGCGGTACTTCACGTTGAACCGCGGGTCGAACTCCTTGATCCAGGAGTACTCCAGCGCCAGCGCCTCGACCTCGGTCCCGACGACCGTCCACTGCACCGACGCGGCCGTCGTGACCATCTGCTGCGTGCGCGGGTGCAGCCCGGCGACGTCCTGGAAGTACGAGTTCAGCCGGGACCGCAGGCTCTTGGCCTTGCCGACGTAGACGACCCGGCCGTCCTTGTCGCGGAACCGGTAGACGCCGGGCTGGTCGGGGATCTCCCCCGGGGCGGGGCGGTAGGTGGCGGGATCAGCCATGCGTGCCACCGTAGTTCGCCGGTCCGACAGCCGCGCCGGCGGCCCCGTGCGCCGGTACCGTCGCCCGCATGGGACTGCTGCACGAGTACGCCGCCGACGTCGTCTGGACGGGCGCGGGCGCCACCGGCACCACCGGGTACGCGGCGTACAGCCGCGACCACGAGGTGCGGGTCGCGGGGAAGCCGACCGTGCTCGCGTCGGCCGACCCGGCGTTCCGGGGCGACCCGGCGCGGCACAACCCCGAGGAGCTGCTCGTCGCCGCGCTGGCCGAGTGCCACATGCTCTGGTTCCTCCACTTCGCCGCCACGTCGGGCGTGGCGGTCGTCGGCTACACGGACCGGGCCGGCGGGACGATGAGGGTCGAGGCGGCCGGCCACGGCCAGTTCACCCAGGTCGTGCTGCGCCCGCAGGTGACCGTGCGGCCCGGCGGGTCCGCCGCGGCCGACGGCGCGGCGCTCGACGCGCAGCTGGCCGACCTGCACCGGCGGGCGCACGAGCACTGCTTCATCGCCCGGTCGGTGACGTTCCCGGTGCTGACCGAGCCGGCGCCGGCGGTCCTGGAGACCGCGGGCGCCGGCTCGGCGGGCTGACGCCCGGGCGGCTCAGGCGCTCGCGCGCTCCGCCGCCGGCTCGTCCAGCACCTCCGCCAGGAACGTCCCCGTGTGGCTGGCCGCGACGCGGGCGACCTGCTCCGGCGTGCCCTGCGCGACGACCGTGCCGCCGCCCGAGCCGCCCTCGGGGCCCATGTCGATGACCCAGTCGGCGTTCTTGATCACGTCGAGGTTGTGCTCGATGACGATCACGCTGTTGCCCTTGTCGACCAGGCCCTGCAGCACGCCGAGGAGCTTGCGGATGTCCTCGAAGTGCAGGCCGGTGGTCGGCTCGTCCAGCACGTAGACCGTGCGGCCGGTGGACCGGCGCTGGAGCTCGGTCGCGAGCTTGACGCGCTGCGCCTCGCCGCCGGACAGCGTCGGGGCCGGCTGGCCGAGCCGGACGTAGCCGAGGCCGACGTCGACGAGCGTGGTGAGGTGCCGGGCGATCGCGGGCACCGCGGCGAAGAACTCCGCGGCCTCCTCGATCGGCATGTCCAGCACGTCCGCGACCGTCTTGCCCTTGAAGTGCACCTCGAGCGTCTCGCGGTTGTACCGCGCGCCGTGGCACACCTCGCAGGGCACGTACACGTCGGGCAGGAAGTTCATCTCGATCTTCAGCGTGCCGTCGCCGGAGCACGCCTCGCAGCGGCCGCCCTTGACGTTGAACGAGAACCGCCCGGCGGTGTAGCCGCGGACCTTCGCCTCGGTCGTCTCGGCGAACAGCTTGCGGATCCGGTCCCAGACGCCGGTGTAGGTGGCCGGGTTCGACCGCGGGGTGCGGCCGATCGGGCCCTGGTCGACGTGCACGACCTTGTCGAGCTGGTCCAGGCCGCTGACCCGCTTGTGCCGGCCGGCCACCCGGCGGGCGCCGTTCAGCTCGTTCGCCATGACCGTGTAGAGGATCGAGTTCACCAGCGTCGACTTGCCGGAGCCCGACACGCCGGTCACGGCCGTGAACGTCCCGAGCGGGAACGACACGTCCACGTTCTTGAGGTTGTGCTCGCGCGCGCCGTGGACGGTGACCTGGCGCTTCTTGTCCACCTTGCGCCGCTGCGCGGGCATGGGGATCGAGCGGCGGCCGGACAGGTACGCGCCGGTCATCGACTCGCGCGACGCCAGCAGGCCCGCGAGGTCGCCGGAGTGCACGACCTTGCCGCCGTGCTCGCCCGCACCGGGGCCCACGTCGACGATCCAGTCCGCGGTGCGGATCGTGTCCTCGTCGTGCTCGACCACGATCAGCGTGTTGCCGAGGTCCCGCAGCCGGGTCAGCGTGTCGATGAGGCGGCGGTTGTCCCGCTGGTGCAGGCCGATCGACGGCTCGTCGAGCACGTAGAGCACGCCCACCAGGCCGGAGCCGATCTGGGTCGCGAGCCGGATGCGCTGGGCCTCGCCGCCGGACAGCGTCGCCGCGGCGCGCATGAGCGACAGGTAGTCGAGGCCGACGTCGAGCAGGAAGCCGAGCCGGGCCTGGATCTCCTTGAGCACCTGCTCGGCGATCTGCCGCTCGCGCACGCCCAGCTCGAGGCCGTCGAGGAACTCCTTGGCCTCGCGGATGGGCAGCGCGCAGACCTCGGCGATGGACTTCCCGCCGACGCGCACGGCCAGCACCTCGGGCTTGAGCCGCGTCCCCTCGCACACGGGGCACGGCACCTCCCGCATGTAGGCCTCGTACTTCTCCTTGCTCCACTCGGACTCGGTCTCGCCGTGCCGGCGCTCCAGGAACGTCACCACGCCCTCGAAGCCCGTGGAGTACTGGCGCTCACGGCCCCAGCGGTTCTTGTACTTGACGTGCACCTTGTGGTTCTCGCCGAACAGCACCGCCTTCTTCGCGCGCTCCGGCAGCGCCCGCCACGGCTGGTCCATCGAGAACCCGAGGTCGTCGGCCAGCGCGGTCAGCACGCGCTCGAAGTACTCGGACGAGATCTGCGCCCACGGGGCCACCGCGCCGTCGCGCAGCGACAGGTCGTCGTCCGGGACGACCAGCTCGGGGTCGACCTCGAGGCGCGAGCCGATGCCGGTGCACTCCGGGCACGCGCCGTACGGCGCGTTGAACGAGAACGTCCGGGGCTCGATCTCCTCCAGCGTGAGCTGGTGGTCGTTCGGGCACGCGCGGTTCTCGGAGAACCGGCGCTCCCGCTCCGGGTCGTCCGCGTCGAGGTCGACCATGTCGACGACCAGCAGGCCGCCGGCGAGGCCGAGCGCGGTCTCCACCGAGTCGGTCAGGCGGCGCTGGACGCCCTCGCGCGACACCAGGCGGTCGACGACGACCTCGATGTCGTGCTTGAGCTTCTTCTCCAGCGTCGGCGGCTCCGCGAGCTGCACGACCTCGCCGTCCACGCGGGCGCGGGCGAAGCCCTTGGCCTGCAGCTCCTTGAACAGGTCGGCGTACTCGCCCTTGCGGCCGCGCACCACCGGCGCGAGCACCTGGTAGCGGGTGCCCTCGGGCAGCTCGAGCAGCCGGTCGACGATCTGCTGGGGCGTCTGCGCGGTCACGCGCTCGCCGCACACGGGGCAGTGCTGCGTCCCGGCGCGGGCGAACAGCAGGCGCAGGTAGTCGTAGACCTCGGTGATCGTGCCGACGGTCGACCGCGGGTTGCGGTTGGTCGACTTCTGGTCGATCGACACCGCGGGCGACAGGCCCTCGATGAAGTCGACGTCGGGCTTGTCCATCTGGCCGAGGAACTGGCGCGCGTACGCGGACAGCGACTCGACGTAGCGGCGCTGCCCCTCCGCGAAGATGGTGTCGAAGGCCAGCGACGACTTCCCGGACCCGGACAGGCCCGTGAACACGATGAGCCTGTCGCGCGGGAGATCCAGGTCGACGTTGCGCAGGTTGTGCTCGCGGGCCCCCTGGACCACCAGACGATCATTCACGCGCAGCATGCTACGGCGGACCACCGACATGCGCACATGTGTTCGAACCGTAAAGGCGGCCCGACCTGCGCCGTCGCCCCTGGTCGGCGCATGATGAGGACCGTGACCGACCGCGCCGTCGTGACGGACCCCACCCCCGGGACGGACGCCGCCCCCACGACCCCGACGCCCATCGGCGAGTACGCCGTGCTCGGCGACGGCCGGACCGCCGCGCTCGTGTCCCGCACCGGCTCCGTCGACTGGCTGTGCCCACCGCGGTTCGACTCCCCCGCGTGCTTCGCCGCGCTCCTCGGCGGCCCGGAGCACGGCCGCTGGCTGCTGACGGCGCCCGACGCCACCCGGGTCACGCGCCGGTACCTCGACGACTCGTTCGTGCTGGAGACCACGTTCGAGACGCCTACCGGGACGGCCGTGCTGCTCGACGCCATGCCGCTCGGCGACGGCCGGTGCGACCTCGTCCGGCGGGTCACGGTCACCCGCGGGTCCGTGCGGCTGCGGCACGAGTGGGTCGTGCGGTTCGGGTACGGCGCCGTCGTGCCCTGGGTGCACCGCGTCACCGACCCGGACGGGGACGAGGTGATCCGCGCCGTCGCCGGGCCGGACAGCCTCGTGCTGCGCGGCGACCGGCTCCCCCGCCCGGGCGGCGGTCCGCACCGCGGGCACGCCGACGAGTTCACGCTCGCCGAGGGCGGGAGCGTCGGCCTCTCGCTCACCTGGGTGCCCTCCTGGAAGCCCGTGCCCCGGGCGCCCCGGCTCGCGCACCGCGTCGAGGCGACCGAGCACCAGTGGGCGCGCTGGGCCCGGTCCGCCCGGTACCGCGGGACCTACCGGGACGCCGTCGTGCGGTCCCTGCTCGTGCTCCGGCTGCTCACCGACTCCGAGACCGGCGGCATCGTCGCGGCCGCGACCACCTCGCTCCCCGAGGACCCCGGCGGCGAGCGGAACTGGGACTACCGGTACTGCTGGCTCCGGGACGCCGCCATGACCCTCGAGGCCCTCCTGGAGCACGGCTACCGCCACGAGGCCCAGGCCTGGCGCCGGTGGCTGCTCCGCGCCGTCGCCGGCGACCCCGCGCAGGTGCAGATCATGTACGGCGTCGACGGGTCCCGGGAGCTGACCGAGCGCACGCTCGACCACCTGCCCGGCTACGCCGGATCCCGGCCCGTGCGGGTGGGCAACGCCGCGGTCGGGCAGGTGCAGAACGACGTCCTCGGCGAGGTCATGGCGGCGCTGCACCTCGCCCGGACCTCCGGCGTGGCCGAGGGCGACGACTCCTGGTCCCTGCAGACGCACCTCGTCGAGCACCTGTGCCGCACGTGGCGCCGGCCCGACAGCGGGATCTGGGAGGTGCGCGGCGCGCCCCGGCACTTCACGCACTCCAAGGTGATGGCCTGGGTCGCCCTCGACCGCGCCGTCCGCGCCGTCGAGGAGCACGGCCTGCCCGGGCCCGTCGAGAGGTGGCGCCGCGAGCGGGACGCCGTGCACGCCGACGTCCTCGCGCACGCCTGGGACGCGGACCGGAACACCTTCGTGCAGCACTACGGCGCCACCCACACCGACGCGGCCCTGCTCCAGCTCGTCCTCGTCGGCTTCCTGCCGCCCGACGACCCCCGGCTGGTCGGCACCGTGGCCGCGGTGCGGGCCGAGCTCGAGGTCGCCCCCGGCCTCCTGCTCCGGTACCGCACCGACCGCACCGACGACGGCCTGCGCGGCTCCGAGCACCCCTTCCTCGCCTGCTCCGGCTGGCTCGCCGACGCGCTCGCCCGGCAGGGCGACGTCGACGGGGCCACCGCGGTGCTCGACGTCCTCGACGGCCTGCGCACCGACGTCGGGCTGCTCGCCGAGGAGTACGACCCCGCGTCCGGGCGGATGATCGGCAACGTGCCGCAGGCGCTGTCGCACCTCGCCCTCGTGCGGGCGGTGCACAGCCACGACGAGGCGCTCGGGCGCGGTGGGACGCCGGAGCCGCGCGGCGAGGCGGTGGGGCGGGCGTGAACGGGCTCGCGGGCGTCGGGGGCGGCGCGGGAGCCGGGTACACCGGGGACGTCGTGCCGGGAGGGCCGGCGGCCGTCCGGGTGCTCGACGAGGTCGTGCTGCGCAAGCTGTCCGTCGGGCCGATGGACAACGAGGCGTACGTGCTCGCCTGCCGGCGCACCGGGGCGCGGTTGCTCGTCGACGCGGCCGCCGAGCCGGACCGGCTGCTCGACCTGACGCGCGCCGGGTCGCCGGGCGAGGCGCCCGCCGGGCCGCTCGTGCTCGTCGTCACGACCCACCGGCACCGGGACCACCTCGGCGCCCTCGCCGGGGTCCTCGCCGCGACGGGCGCCGCGCACGCCGCCGGGGCCGCCGACGCGGACGCCGTGGCCGAGTCCGCCGGCACCACCGTGCCGCGAGCGCTCGCGCACGGCGACGTCCTCGCGGTGGGCGCCCTCCGGCTCGAGGTCGTCGCGCTGCGCGGGCACACGCCCGGCGCGGTCGCGCTCGCCTACCGCGAGCCCGACGACGCCCGCGCGCCCGACGCCGTCCCGGGCCGGGTCCACCTGCTCACCGGCGACTCACTGTTCCCCGGCGGGCCCGGCCGGACCACCGACCCGGCGGCGTTCGGCGCGCTCATGACCAACCTCGAGGACCGGGTGTTCGGGCGGTTCCGCGACGACACCTGGGTCTACCCCGGGCACGGTCGGGACACCACGCTCGGGGCCGAGCGGCCGCACCTGGCGGAGTGGCGCGCGCGGGGCTGGTGACCCGGCGCCCGGCTGATCCCGGCGTGCCCGGCCCCGCCCGCGGGTGAACAGGACATGTCGGGCGTGGACGCCGTCGCCCTGGTGAGAAGGCCGTCTGCCATAGTGACGCACAGGTCCGTCACCAGGAGCGAGAGGACGTCCATGTCGAACGACGGCAGTGCCACGCCGGAACCCGGGCAGCAGCCCGAGCAGCAGCCCGGCAGCAGCGCCTGGCCCACGCCGGGCAGCGGCACCGAGCGGCCCGCCGCCCCCGCGCCCTCGGGCTACGAGGCCACCCCGGCCTCCGGCCCCGCACCCTCCGGCTACGAGGCCGCCCCGTCGTGGCCCACCCCGCCGACGTCCGGCTCCGACGCCCCCACGGCGGCGTACCCGACCACGCCCACCGCGGCGTACCCCACGGCCTCCCCGTACGGCGCCCCCGGCCAGGACGCGCCGACGGCCGCGTACCCGACGTCGGGCGCGCCCGGCTCCGACGCGCCGACCGCCGCGTACCCGGCGTCCTCGCCGTACGCCGCGCCCGGTGCCGGGCAGGGCTCCGCCCCGCAGGAGGGCGGCTACCCCGCGCCCGGCTACCCCGGGCAGGGCGGCGCGTCCGCGCAGCCGGGCGGCGACCAGGCGCAGCAGCCGGGCGCCGGGTACCCGGCCCCGGGTGCGGGCTACCCCGGCGCGGGCGGTGGCTACCCCGCCCCCGGGGGGTACCCCGCGTCCGGTGGCGGCTACCCCGGCGGCGGCTACCCGCAGGCCCCGTACTCGCCGAACCAGTACCAGCAGGCGCCGCGGACCGACGGCGTGTCCATCGCCGCCCTCGTCACCGGCATCCTCGGGACCGGCGTCGTGGCGATCGTGCTCGGCATCCTCGGCCTGCGCCGCACCAAGAGGGACGGCACCCAGGGCCGCGGCCTCGCCATCGCCGGCCTCGTCCTCGGCGGCCTGGGCGTGCTCAGCTGGGTCGTCGTCGGCGTGACCGTGGGGGCCGCGATCGCCTCGCACAACAACCGCATGGCCGACCTGCGGTCGTCCTGCGCGTCCGGCGACATGGAGGCGTGCGACGACCTGTACTTCGACTCGTCGTCCGGCTCCGACGACGAGGAGTTCGGGAACACCTGCGGCGGGCGCACCGACGGCAGCACCCTGTGCACCTCCGTCGACCCCACCCGGTGGGCCTACGGGGACGACGCCGAGCTCGACGGGTTCTGGGACGCCTGCGCGGCCGGCGACCTCGCCGCGTGCGACTCCCTGTGGTCCGAGGCGCCCTCCGGCTCCGAGTACGAGGAGTTCGGCCGGACCTGCGGCGGCACCACCGACGGCAGCAGCTTCTGCGACTCCGGCGCGACCGGGGGCACCGACGAGGGCACGGACGAGGGCACCGACCTCGGGAGCAGCACCGGCGCGCAGACCTACGGCGACGACCCCGAGCTCGACGCCCTGTGGGACGCCTGCCAGGGCGGCAGCGGCACGGCGTGCGACGACCTGTACTGGGAGTCCGACCTCGGCACCGAGTACGAGTCGTTCGGCTCGACCTGCGGCAACCGCGTCGAGTACGCGATCAGCTGCGAGAGCGAGATCGGCGGCTGACGCCTCCCGCCTGCGCACGACGGCCCCGGGGCAGCACGCCCCGGGGCCGTCGCGCGTCCGGGGGTGGTCGTGCGTCCCGAGGCGTGCGGGGCGTCGTCGTCCCCGTGAGCCGCGGGTGTCAGCGGTCGACCGGCCCCAGCCACGCGTTCGCGACCGTGCTGTGCGCCGACTCGTCGTCGGACGGGTGGAACAGCCCGGCGAGCACGTCCCGGTACAGCCGGCCCAGCTCGCTCCGGGAGAAGTACGACCCGCCGCCCGACACCCGGATCGCCCGGTCCACGACCTCCCGGGCCGTCTCCGTGGCGCGCACCTTCAGGCCGACCACCTTCGCGAACCACAGCGCCCCGTGGTCCACCGCCTCGTCGACGTCCCGGGCCAGCGCCCAGACCTGCGGCTCGATCCCGTCCTGCGCGATCGCCGCGTCCGCCACGCGCCACCGGATGTCCGGGTCCTGCGCGTAGCTCCGGCCGTCGTTCTTCATCGACGTCCGCCGGTGCGCGGCCGCCACCGCGAGCTCGAGCGCCCGCCGCCCGATGCCGGTGTACACCGCGGCCAGCAGGATCTCGAACACCTGGAACAGCGCGAGCACGTACGGGTCGGCGCTCGGGCCGGGCGGCAGCGCGCGGAACACCCGCCCCGGCGCCGCGTACGCCCCGTCGAGCACCGTCGTGCAGGACTGCGTCGCCCGCATGCCGAGCGTGTCCCAGTCGTCCTTCGTCTCGATCCCGCCGTCCGCCCGGGACACGACCCCGTGCACCAGGCGGGGGCCGTCCGGGTGGTCCTCGTCCAGGCCGAACGTCGCGAGCCGGGTCCACACCGGCGACAGCGACGTGAAGATCTTCGTCCCGTGGAACCGGTAGCCCCCGTCGGGCTGCCGCTCCGCCCGGGTGCGCGAGGCGAACATGACCAGGTCGTTCCCCGCCTCGGAGTTCCCGAACGCGAACACCTCCCCCGCCGCCGCGTCCCGCAGCACGAACTCCAGCGAGTCGTCGCCGCGCGCCGCCAGCACCGCGGCCATCCCCGTCACCACCAGGTGCATGTTCACGGACAGCGCCGTCGCCGGCGCCGCCCCGGCCAGCCGGACCTGCTCCCGTGCGACCTCCTCGAGCGTCAGCCCGGCGCCGCCCATCGCCTCCGGCACGAACGCCCGCAGGTATCCCGCCTCGCGCAGGTCGTCCAGGTCCGCGTGCGGGAACGTGTTCTCCCGGTCGTGCACCGGCGCGCGCTCCGCCGCGCGGGCCAGCAGGTCGTCGGTAAGCAGGGTGCGCGGTGCCGCGGTACGGGTCATGCCGCCCACTCTGCCACCGCCGTCCGGGCCCGCGGGGCCGGGTCGGAGGGCGGTGCGCCGCCGGGAGCGGCGCCCGGTGCGGCAGGATGGCGGCATGGCCACCTTCGCCGTCCGGTACACGTACGACCAGCGCACCGACCTGCAGGACGAGGTCCGCCCGGAGCACCGCGCCTACCTGCGGGGCCTCGCCGACCGCGGCCTGCTGCGGGGCTCCGGACCCTTCACCGACGGCGCGCCCGGCGCGCTGCTCGTCTTCGAGACCACGGACCGCGCCGCGCTCGAGGTGCTCCTCGCCGACGACCCGTTCGCGCGCGCCGGCGTCATCGCCGACGTCGAGATCCGGGCGTGGAACCTGATCCTCGGACCCTGGGCCTCGGCCGGCTCCTGACGGACCGGGCCGGTCAGGCGCGGCGGTCGGCGTCCTCGGTGTCCGCCGTGCGCCCGGCGGGTGCCGCCGCGGCGGCCCGGCGCTCGTCCCGGCGCGACGCCGCGATGCTCGTGACCGCGGTGAGCCCCAGGGTCACCACGATCACCGCCAGCGACACCCACGACGGCAGCTCCGGCGCCCAGCCGACCGGCTCGCCGCCGTTGACGAACGGCAGCGTGTTCTCGTGCAGCGCCTGCAGCACGAGCTTCACCCCGATGAACCCGAGCAGCACGCCCAGGCCGATGTTGAGGTAGCGCAGCCGGGTCAGCAGGCCGCCGAGCAGGAAGTACAGCTGGCGCAGCCCCATCAGCGCGAACACGTTCGCCATCAGGACGAGGTACGGCTCCTGGGTCAGACCGAACACCGCGGGGATCGAGTCGAACGCGAACAGCAGGTCCGTCGCCCCGATCGCCACCAGCACGAGCAGCATCGGCGTCACGTGCCGGCGGCCGTCGACCTTCGCGGTCAGCCGGACGCCGTCGTACCCGTCGGTCGTCGGCAGGAACCGCTGCACCACGCGCACCAGCGCCGGCGCCCTGTAGTCCTCCGCCGCCTCGTCCGCGTCCTCCCCCACGCCCTCGCGGGCGACCTTCACGGCCGTCCACACCAGGAACGCGCCGAACAGGTAGAACACCCAGGAGAACGACGCGATCGCGGCGGCGCCGATCCCGATGAACACCCCGCGGAACACCAGCGCCAGGATGATGCCGATCAGCAGCGCCGTCTGCTGGTACTGCCGCGGCACCGCGAACCGGCTCATGATCAGCAGGAACACGAACAGGTTGTCGACCGACAGCGAGTACTCCGTCAGCCAGCCGGCGACGAACTCGCCCGCCGGGCCGCCGCCCCACACGAGGGCGACGACCACGGCGAACACGAGCGCGAGCCCGATGTACATCCCCAGGTACCGCAGGCACTCCGCCGTCGTCGGGATGTGCGGCCTGCGGCCCACCACCGCCACGTCCACGATCAGGACGGCGGCAGCGAGGCCGAGGGACACGACCCAGACGAGCGGGGAGACGTCCATGCGCGGGTCAGTGCTCCTTGGTGGCGGCGGGCTCCTGCTCGTCGGTCAGGGCAGGAGCGGCGTCCCGGTCGCGCCGGGTCTTGGCCAGGCTCGCGACGGTCGCGACGGTGAGCGTACCCAGGATCACGAGCAGCGACAGCCACGTGGGGATCTCGGGGGCCCACTCGATGTGCTCGCCGCCGTTGATGAACGGCAGCTCGTTCACGTGCATCGCGTGGAACACCAGCTTCAGGCCGATGAACGCCAGGATGAACGCCAGGCCCTTGTTGAGGTACACCAGGCGCTCCAGCAGCCCGCCGATGAGGAAGTACAGCTGGCGCAGGCCGAGCAGGGCGAACGCGTTCGCCGTGAACACGATGTACGGCTCCTGCGTCAGGCCGTAGATCGCCGGGATGGAGTCCAGCGCGAACAGCACGTCGGTGGCGCCGATCGCGACCATGACGACGAGCATCGGGGTGATGAACCGCTTGCCGTCGATCTTCGTGGTCAGGCGGTCGCCGTGGTACTCGTCCACCGTCGGGAACACGCGCTTGAGCAGGCGGACCGCGACGCCGTCCTTCTCCTCGCCGGCATGCGCCAGCTCCTCGTCGTCGTGCTTCTCCTTGGCCAGCTTCACGCCCGTGTACACGAGGAACGCGCCGAAGATGTAGAACACCCAGGACCACTGCTCGATCGCCGCGGCGCCGAGCAGGATGAACACCGTGCGCAGCACCAGCGCGATCACGACGCCCACCAGCAGCACCTTCTGCTGGAACTCCCGGGGCACCGCGAACTTCGTCATGATGATGAGGAAGACGAACAGGTTGTCGACCGAGAGGCTCTTCTCGGTCACGTACCCCGCGAAGTACTCCGTCCCGTGGTCCCAGCCCCAGACGAAGCCGAGCCCCACACCGAACACGATCGCCAGGCCCACGTAGACCGCGGACCAGGTCGCGGCCTCGCGGAACGACGGCGCGTGCGGCGTGCGGACGTGCGCGAAGAAGTCGAACAGGATCATCCCGACGATCGCGACGGCGGTCGCGATCCAGACCCACAGGTCGACGGACATAGAGCATTCCTCCGGTACAGACGGCTGAAGATACGGCTGAGTACCGGAGGTCTCTCCCACCCGTGAACCGGGCCGACGTCCCGGGTCGGCGTCGTCGACGACCGTGATGACGGGGGCGTCGTGTCGGGATACTCCCCTCCACTGCGTGCGCCAGCATAGGTCATGGGTCCTACGCGCACCTCGCGGCGCCCAGGGAGCGGTGTGTGACGCGCGTCATGCCGCCGTCGTCCAGCTCACGGGTCAGGCGAAGGCCGCCCGCGGCGCTCGGGTGAACCCGAGCAGGTCCGGTGTCCGCTCCCGGTGCACGCGCGCTAGCGTCCGGCTGTCAGGGCAGGGGCAGCAACGACGTCGGACCAGCGGGAGGGACCCTCGTGGGAGCTCGGAGCGGGTCTCGGCGCCCCGCGCTCACGATCCGCCCGCGCGGGCCGGCGGGATGCACGGCCGCGGCGTCGTGACGACCGACGATCTCGTCCGTCTCCTCGACGCCCTG
Organism: Cellulomonas sp. GbtcB1; assembly: GCF_019091725.1. Lineage (NCBI taxonomy): Bacteria > Bacillati > Actinomycetota > Actinomycetes > Micrococcales > Cellulomonadaceae > Cellulomonas > Cellulomonas sp. GbtcB1. The sequence continues at coordinate 30,979 of NZ_JAGXJG010000003.1, forward strand.
ACCCGCCACCGGACCGACCTCCGCCGCACCGTCCTGACGCGGCAGGACGTGGCGGCGCTCCGGCTCGAGAAGCACGGCCGCACCGCCGTCGTCGAGTCGCCCGGCGACTGGTACTTCTCGGTGTGGGTCGACGCCGGGTACTTCCTGTGGGAACCCGACAAGGAGCCGACCGACACCGAGGTCGTCGCGGCACTCCGGGTGTCCACGGCCGCCGCGATGGCGTACCTGGACCGCGGCGGCGTCGTCGAGAGGCCCCGCCGGTTCCGGCGTCCCGTCCTGCACGTCACCGTTGACGGCGACCGCGTGACTTTCGACCACGCGCGCCGCGAGTCCGGCCTGCTCCGCTCCGACACGGGCTGGCAGGTGCGGCTGCAGCACGAACCCCGGGGGCCGGGGCGGGGCGTGTCCGCGACGGCGGAGACGCGCTGTCGCGTGTGCGGCCTCGACGAGGACGACGAGCGCTTCCGCGGCGCGGGATCCGCCCAGTACGTGATCTGCTCGTGCTGCGGGGCCGAGTCGGGCGTCGACGACGTCAGCACCACGGCCGTCCGCCGCTACCGGGACCGCTGGATCGCGAGAGGCGCTCCGTGGTTCACCGAGGCGGACCGCCCCGGTGACTGGAGCCTCCACCGCCAGCTCAGCCAGATCTCCCCGGAGTGGCGATGACCGACGACGGACAGGAACGCACGTGAGCAGCATCGAGTTCGCGGCTCGGGGCGCAGCCCCGCTCGCCGCGCGTCAGTGGGCGGGACCCCTGGGTGCTGCAGGCCTGGGTGCATTCCGTCCTGACCAGCCTGCGGGCAGTCGGAAGGGAGCACCCGGGGCGCCCGCCCGTGCGTGTCACGTCACGCAGAACTCGTTGCCCTCCGGGTCGGCCATGACCACCCAGGCGCCCTCGCGGGGGTCGTCGACCTCGCGCAGCACCGTCGCGCCGGCCTCGACGAGCGCTGCCGCGTGCTCCTTCGCCGCCGCGAGCTTGGCCGCGCGGTCCTCCCGGTCGACGCCCTGGGCAGCCGAGTAGCGCACGTCCAGGTGCACCCGGTTCTTCACCGTCTTGCCCTCGGGTACGCGCTGGAAGAACACCCGCGGGCCTGCGCCGGCGGGGTCCACGACCGCGTAGGCCAGGCCCCGGTCCTCGGGCGGGAAGCCCCAGGCGTCGAGGGCCGCGTCCCACGAGTCGAAGCCCGCCGGTGGCGGCTCCTCGACGTACCCGAGCGCGAACGCCCAGAACGCGCCGAGCGCGCGGGGCGAGCGCGCGTCGATCACGACCTGCACCTCGAGCGCCATGCGTGCCTCCGATCGTCGGTGGTGCGTCCCGCCGCTCCTCGGATGGCGTGGCAGGTCGTGCGCCGGGGCCGCAGGTCAGGCCGTCGCGGCGTGCATCTGCCGCAGCTCCTTCTTCAGCCCGGAGATCTCGTCGCGCAGGCGCGCCGCCAGCTCGAACTGCAGTTCCCCCGCCGCGACGTGCATCTGGTCGGTCAGCTCCTGGATGAGACCGGCGAGCTCGCCCGCCGCCGCGCCCGCGAGCTTCGTGCGCTCCGTCGGCGGCCCTGCCTTCGAGCCGAGGCCCGGGACCGGCGCCTTGCCGCGGCTGGCCTGCCGGCCAGCGCCGCCCAGCAGCTCCGCCGTGTCCGCGTCCTCGCGCGCGAGGAGGTCGGTGATGTCGCCGATCTTCTTGCGGAGCGGCTGCGGGTCGATGCCGCGCTCGGTGTTGTAGGCGATCTGCTTCTCGCGGCGGCGGTCCGTCTCGTCCAGTGCGAGCTGCATCGCGGGCGTGATCTTGTCCGCGTACATGTGGACCTGGCCCGAGACGTTGCGGGCCGCGCGGCCGATCGTCTGGATCAGCGACTTGCCCGACCGGAGGAAGCCCTCCTTGTCCGCGTCGAGGATCGCGACCAGCGACACCTCGGGCAGGTCGAGGCCCTCGCGGAGCAGGTTGATGCCGACCAGCACGTCGTACTCGCCCATGCGGAGCTCGCGGAGCAGCTCCACGCGGCGGAGCGTGTCCACCTCGGAGTGCAGGTACCGGACCCGGACGCCCTTCTCCAGGAAGTAGTCCGTGAGGTCCTCGGCCATCTTCTTGGTGAGCGTCGTGACGAGCACGCGCTCGTCCTTCTCCACGCGGAGCCGGATCTCCTCCAGCAGGTCGTCGATCTGGCCCTTCGTGGGCTTCACGACCACCTCCGGGTCGACCAGGCCGGTCGGGCGGATGATCTGCTCGACCACGCCGTCGGACATCGCCAGCTCGTAGTCGCCGGGCGTCGCCGACAGGTAGACCGTCTGGCCGATCCGATCGACGAACTCCTCCCAGCGCAGCGGTCGGTTGTCCATCGCGCTCGGCAGCCGGAACCCGAAGTCGACGAGGTTCCGCTTGCGGGACATGTCGCCCTCGAACATCGCGCCGATCTGCGGGACCGTCACGTGCGACTCGTCGATGACGAGCAGGAAGTCCTCGGGGAAGTAGTCGAGCAGCGTGTTCGGCGCCGTCCCCGGCGCGCGGCCGTCGATGTGCCGCGAGTAGTTCTCGATGCCCGAGCACGACCCGATCTGGCGCATCATCTCGATGTCGTAGGTCGTGCGCATGCGCAGCCGCTGGGCCTCGAGGAGCTTGTTCGCCCGCTCCAGGTCCTTGAGGCGCTCCTCGAGCTCGTGCTCGATGCCGTTGATCGCGCGCTCCATGCGCTCCGGGCCCGCGACGTAGTGGGTCGCCGGGAAGACGTGCACCTGCTTCTCGTTCCGGACGACCTCGCCCGTCAGCGGGTGCAGCGTCTGGATCGCCTCGATCTCGTCGCCGAAGAACTCGATGCGGATCGCCAGCTCCTCGTACACCGGGATGATCTCCACGGTGTCGCCGCGCACCCGGAACGTGCCGCGGGTGAACGCCATGTCGTTGCGGGAGTACTGCATCGAGACGAACTGGCGCAGCAGCGCGTCGCGGTCCACCTGGTCGCCGACGTCGAGCGTCACCATGCGGTCGACGTACTCCTGCGGGGTGCCCAGGCCGTAGATGCAGGACACCGAGGCGACCACGACCACGTCGCGTCGGGTCAGCAGCGAGGACGTCGCCGAGTGCCGAAGGCGCTCCACCTCGTCGTTGATCGACGAGTCCTTCTCGATGTACGTGTCCGTCTGCGCGATGTACGCCTCGGGCTGGTAGTAGTCGTAGTACGAGACGAAGTACTCGACGGCGTTGTTGGGCAGCAGCTCGCGGAACTCGTTGGCCAGCTGGGCCGCCAGCGTCTTGTTCGGCGCCATCACGAGCGTGGGGCGCTGCAGCTTCTCGATCAGCCAGGCCGTCGTGGCCGACTTGCCGGTACCCGTGGCGCCCAGGAGCGTGACGTCCTTCTCCCCCGCCTGGATGCGCTGGGCGAGCTCCGCGATGGCCTGCGGCTGGTCACCGGAGGGCTGGTACTCGGACACCACCTCGAACGGGGCGACGGTGCGCTGCAGGTCGGTCACGGGACGCATGCGTCAACCGTACGACGCGGGTCTGACACACGCCCCGGGCAGGGGGTCGGGTTCGCCGAGGGCGTGGCCGCGTGGCGGCTCGAGGCGGCGGCGCGGCCGGGGCGCGGCGGGGTGCGCGGGGCGCCCGGTGGCGGAGCACCGCGGTCCCGGTGCGCGTGGCGCGGGGCCGGTGGCGCTCGGTGAGCGGGCGCCGAGTCCTCCACAGGCTCGGTGTCGTGCGTCGTCCCCAGGCGGCGGCGCGCGCTCCGGGAGCGTGTCGGCGGCGGGTCATAGCGTGGCTCACATGTCCGATGACGTGCAGGAACGCAATGCACCCGACCTCGACGGCGGCGACGCCGACGCGGTCGCCGGTGGCGCGGTTCCGGGCGACGGCCTCGGGGAGCGGCTGGACGCGATGCCCGCCGGGGCGGCCCTGCTGGCCGAGCTGGAGGGCCTCGACCTGGGAGCGCTGCCGTCCTACGAGCTGCCCGAGGTCGTCGTCCAGGCCCGGCGGATCGCCGCGCACGCGCACGCCCTCGAGACCACCGCGGCCGCCGCGCTGGCGCGGCACCCCGACCTCCGGCACCCCGACCTGGCAGCGGTGTGCCGGTCGCTGCCCGAGGGCACCGCGTTCGTGCACGCCGACATCGCCGCCGCCGACCTGTCCGCGCGGCTCCTGGTCCCGCCGGGCGAGGCCAAGATGCTCATCCGTGAGGGCCGCGCCTACGGCGACGCCCTGGCCGACACCGGTGCCGCCCTGGCCGACGGGCGGATCGACCCGGCCAAGGCGCGCGCGATCGTGCAGGGCGCCGGCGACGAGCCCGCGCACGTCGCAGCCGCCGTCGAGGCCGAGGTGCTGCCGCGCGTGGCGGGCCGCTCGGTGAAGCAGGTCCGCGCCGACGTCGCCCGGGCGCTGAACCGGGTCGACCCGGAGGGAGTCGCCGACCGGCACCGGGCCGCTCGCGACTGCCGGGTGGTCTCCCGGCCGCGCATCCTGCAGGACGGGATGGCAGGTCTGTGGGCCGTGCTCCCGGCGGCCGAGGCCGTGCGCGTCGACGGCATGCTCGACGCCCTCGCCCGACGGTCCCGCGAGGCCGGGGACGCGCGGACGCTGGACCAGCTCCGGGCGGACGAGCTCGTCGACCGGCTGCTGGGCCGGTCCCAGAACGTCGTGGCACCTGACGGCACCGTGCTGCCGTCCCAGCGCGGCTGGGCCTACGAGGACCTGGACGCCCGCGGGGCGCCGGCCGGCGCTGCGGCGGTGGCCGCGCTGACAGGGGTCGCGCCGCCGGACGGTGAGGAGCGGGAGGGCGACGCGAGGGAGGGCGAACCGACGGAGACCGCCCCGGCGGAGACCGCCCCGGCGGAGGCCGCCCCGGCCCACCCCGGGCACGTGTGCCCGAGCGGCACGCGGACCGTCGTGCACGTCACCCTGGCGCTGTCGACGCTCATGGGCGCCGACGACGAGCCCGGCGAGCTCGCCGGGTACGGCCCGATCGACGCCCAGCAGGCCCGCGCGATGGCCCTGGACCTCGGCTCCACATGGCAACGGATCGTCACCGACCCGCTGTCCGGGACCGTCCTGGACGTCGGACGCACCACCTACCGGCCGCCCGCCGCGCTGGCCGACCACGTGCGGCACCGCGACAAGTACTGCACCGCACCCGGCTGCCCCGTGCCCGCCGCACGGTGCGACCTCGACCACACAGTGGAGTACCACCCGGCGGCCGACGGCTCACCGCCCCGACCGCTCGGGTCGACGTGCGCCCACAACCTCGGGCCGCTGTGCCGCACCCACCACCGGCTCAAGACCGCCGGCATCCTGCGCGTGCGCCAACCCACCGCCGGCGAGTTCATCTGGCGCACCCCCACCGGCCACGCGTTCCGCGTCAGGCCCGGCACCGAGGAGCCGACCATCCACCTGACCGGACGGCCGCATCCCCCAGCACCGCCGCCGTACTAGGAACGACCCGAGCAGCAGCCGCGCCGAGCAGCATGATCGGCGCGGGGCGGCCCCGACGCGCCCGGCGGGCGCCTCCATAGCCGCCCAGCAGGATCAGGCCAGCGTGCCCGCAGCCAGCCGGACGTCCTCGGTCGTCCGCAGCGCAGCGCGCAGCACGGCCCGCAACCCCTCCGCTGCCGCCTCTACGCCCAGCGACGCCGCGCCGACGGGTACCTGCTCGGGCAGCCTCGGCACGTGCACGAAGCCGCCGCGCGCCCCCGGGGCGTGTCCTGCGGCGAGCTGGTCGGCCAGGGCGTAGGCGATCGTGTTGCAGACGAACGTACCGGCGCTGTTCGAGACCTCGCCCGGGACGCCCGCCTCGCGCAGCGCCGCCAGGCAGGCCTTGACCGGCAGGGTCGAGAAGTACGCCGCGTCGCCACCGGGGACCACGGGCACGTCGACGGGCTCAGCGCCGTCCTCGTCGGCGATGCGGGCGTCCTGGACGTTCACGGCCACGCGCTCCACCGACACGGCCGACCGTCCGCCTGCCTCGCCGACGGCCACGACGAGGTCCGGCCGGACGTCGAGCAGGAGCTCCGCCAGGCGCCGCGGGGCACGCGCGAAGGAGACGGGCAGGAGGGCCGTGACGAGGGCAGCACCCTCGGCGGTCTGGTCCCACGACTCCGCGACCTCGCGCACAGCGGCCCAGGAGGCGTTGACCTCCTGCTCCTCGAACGGCTCGAAGCCGGTGAGCAGCACGGTCGGCACCGCCCCGCCGCCCGCACCCCGGTTCGCTCCCGCCAGGCGATCCGGCATCGTCCCGTCGTCGGTCTGCTCGGCGCCTCGGGTCACGGGGCGTCCACCTCCTGCTCGTCGTGCCGCTCGGCGGCGAGTCGGTCCCACAGCGCGTCGACCTGCTGCTGCAGGTCCTCGGGCGCGCCGGAGCCGTCGAGGACGACGTCGGCGACGGCGAGGCGCTCGTCGTCCGTGGCCTGGGCGGCGATGCGCCGCTCGGCCTCGTCGCGCTCGAGACCCCGGGTCCGGACGAGCCGCTCGACGCGCAGGACGGACGGGGTATGCACGAGGACGACGAGGTGGAACGCGTCGGCGCGCCCGGTCTCGACGAGCAGCGGCACGTCGTGCACGACGACGGCGCCGGGATCGGCGGTCGCCGCGGCGGCCTCCCGCTCGGCGGCGAGCCGGCGCACGACGGGGTGCACGATGCCGTTGAGTCGTTCGCGCGCGTCGGCGTCGGCGAAGACCACCGCACCGAGCGCGGGCCGGTCGAGGGTGCCGTCGGACAGGAGGACGCCGTCCCCGAACGCCTCGACGACGGCCGCCAACCCGGCGGATCCCGGCGCGACGGCGTCGCGCGACAGCTGGTCGTAGTCGATGAGGACGGCGCCCCGCGCGGCGAGGCGCTCGGCCGCGACCGACTTGCCGGCCGCGATCCCCCCGGTCAGTCCGATGCGCTGCATCGCCCCATCGTGCCGTGCCGGGGCGCAGCACCGCACCTCACCGGTCGCGCGCAGCCCCACGTCGCCGGAGCTCGCGGGTGTTGTCCACGAGGATCCAGACCGCCGCGGCGACCTGGAGGCACGCGATGACCAGGGGCACCGTCCGCCCGTCCTGCAGGGCGAAGACGGCGAGGACCACCCCGCAGGCGGCGAGGGTCACCGCGGCCACGAGGGAGGTCCGGAGTCGGCTGGTCGAGGCGTCGGCGCTCCGCATGCCCCGACCCTGCCAGACCCGCCCGCGCCGGCGCAGGCGTTCGGCCGGCAGGTCGGCCGCGCGTCAGCGCACGGTGTGCCCGGTGGCGCGCAGGTGGTCCTTGACCTGGCCGACGGTGAGCTGCCCGAAGTGGAACACGCTGGCGGCGAGGACGGCGTCGGCGCCCGCGTCGGCGGCAGCGGCGAAGTGCTCGACGACCCCGGCCCCGCCGGAGGCGATGAGCGGGATGCGCACCTCGCGCCGGACGTCGCGCAGCATGTCGAGGTCGAAGCCGGCCTCGGTGCCGTCGGCGTCCATGGAGTTGAGCAGGATCTCCCCCGCGCCGAGCTCGGCGGCCCGCACGGCCCAGGCGACGGCGTCGATGCCGGTCCCCCGGCGTCCGCCGTGGGTGGTGACCTCGTAGCCGGAGTCGGTGCGGGTGTCGCCGGTGACGCGCCGGGAGTCGACGGAGAGGGTGAGCACCTGGCTGCCGAACCGGTGGGCGATCTCGGCGATGAGCTCGGGCCGGGCGATGGCGGCGGTGTTGACGCCGACCTTGTCGGCGCCGGCGCGCAGGAGCTTGTCGACGTCGTCGGCGGACCGGACGCCGCCGCCGACGGTGAGGGGCACGAAGACCTCCTCGGCGGTGCGGCGGACGACGTCGTAGGTGGTCTCGCGGTCGCCGGAGGAGGCGGAGACGTCGAGGAAGGTGACCTCGTCGGCGCCTTCGGCGTCGTAGCGGCGCGCGAGCTCGACGGGGTCGCCGGCGTCACGAAGGTTCGCGAAGTTGACGCCCTTGACCACGCGGCCGGCATCGACGTCGAGGCACGGGATGACCCGCAGGGCGACGGACACGGTCACTCCCCTTCCGGCGCGTCGGTCGCGCCCGTGTCGCCGCCGTCGGCCGCGGGGGCGCGGGTGGCGAGGAGGTCGATGACGAAGACGATGGTCTGCCCCTGGAGCTCTTCGCTCTGGGTGGCGCCGAGGGCGTAGGACGGCGGGACGACGACCATGACCTGGCTGCCGACGGTCTGCTCGACGAGGGCCTCGGACCAGGCGGGGACGTCGTCGAGCGGGAAGGTGTTGGGGCTGCCGTTGGTCCAGGTGGAGTCGAAGGCCTCGCCGGTGGACCACACGAAGCCGGTGTACTGGACGGTGATGACGTCGCCCTCGGCGACCTGGGCGCCGGTGCCGCGCAGGAGCGGCTGGACGACGAGGTCGGACGGCGGCTCGGTGCCGGTGGGCGCGAGCGACGGGGCGCCGTCGTCGTCGAGGGTGACGGCGGGCATGCCCTCGCGCGGGGCGACGGGCTCGCCGGCGGCGCGGATGGGCAGGACGTCGAGCACGGTGACGGTCGGGTAGGACGAGGCGCTGGCGTCGGAGGCGGGGCTCAGCTGGAGGAGGCGCGCGCCGACCTTCTGGCCGGACAGGGTGGCGTACAGGTCCTTGCCGAGGTCCTCCTCGGTGAGGAGCCGCGGGGTCGGGCTGGAGGTGTACGACTCCTTGACGAGGGAGGCGTCGGCCGCGTCCTCGAGCCAGAAGTCGAGCAGGACGGGCCGCCCCTCGACGAGGTCGGGCCCGGTGCCGGGCCAGACGACCTCGTGGCTGGGCTCGGTGATGCTGAGCGGGGTGCGGTAGGTGACGGTGGGGGCGGCGCCGGCGTCGCCGGTCACGACGACCTCCGGCGGTTCCGGCTCCTGGGCGGAGCAGGCCGCGAGCAGCAGCATCGCCGCGGCGGCGCAGGCGGCCACGAGTCGTCGCACGTCGTTCCTTCCGAGGGTCCTGCAAGGTGCGCGCCCACTGTACGGGTCCCGGCACCCCCCTCCGGACGCCCCCTCGGTCGGGTCCGGTGAAGACCCGGCGGGGCCGCGGTCACATGGACTCGATGAGCCGCTCCACCCGGTCGTCGACGTTGCGGAAGGGGTCCTTGCACAGGACGGTGCGCTGGGCCTGGTCGTTGAGCTTGAGGTGGACCCAGTCGACGGTGTAGTCGCGCCGGGCCTCCTGGGCGGCCTGGACGAACTCGCCGCGGAGCTTGGCGCGGGTGGTCTGCGGGGGCACGGAGGTGGCCTCGAAGACCTCGACGTCGGTGGTGACGCGCTCGACGAGCCCGCGCTGGGCGAGCAGGTTGTACAGGCCCTCGGTGCGGGAGATGTCGTGGTAGGCGAGGTCCATGCGCGCGACGCGGACGTCGGACAGGTCGAGCCCGTGCTTGGCGCGGTACCGCTCGATGAGCCGGTACTTGATGACCCAGTCGAGCTCGCGCTCGACGAGGGACAGGTCGCCGGTGCGCAGGGCGCGCAGGCCGCGCTCCCAGAGCTCGAGGACCTGCTTGACCTCGGGGGTGGCGTCGGTCTCGGCGGCGACCCAGTCCTGGACGCGGCCGAGGTACTCCTCCTGGAGGTCGACGGCGGTGACGGTGCGCCCGCTCACGAGGGTGACGGGGTGCATGCCGGTGACGTCGTGGCTGATCTCGCGGATGGCCCGGATGGGGTTCTCGAGGGTGAGGTCGCGCATGGGCAGGCCGGCCTCGACGAGCCGCAGCACGAGGTCGGTGGAGCCGACCTTGAGCATGGTGGTCGTCTCGGACATGGAGGAGTCGCCGACGATGACGTGCAGCCGGCGGTAGTGCTCGGCGTCGGCGTGCGGCTCGTCGCGGGTGTTGATGATGGGCCGGGACCGGGTGGTGGCCGAGGAGACGGACTCCCAGATGTGGTCGGCGCGCTGGGACAGGCAGAAGACGGCGCCGCGCGGGGTGGCGAGGACCTTGCCGGCCCCGGTGAGGATCTGCCGGGTGATGAGGAAGGGCACCAGGACGTCGGACAGCCGGGAGAAGTCGCCCTGCCGGCGGACGAGGTAGTTCTCGTGGCAGCCGTAGGAGTTGCCGGCGGAGTCGGTGTTGTTCTTGAACAGGTGGATGCGCCCGGAGAGGCCCTCGTGCTCGAGCCGCTGCTGGGCGTCGGCGACGAGGCCCTCGAGGATCCGCTCCCCCGCGCGGTCGTGGGTGACGAGCTGGCGCCAGTCGTCGCACTCGGCGGTGGCGTACTCGGGGTGGGAGCCGACGTCGAGGTAGAGGCGGGAGCCGTTGCGCAGGAAGACGTTCGACGAGCGGCCCCACGCGACGACCTTGCGGAACAGGTAGCGCGCGACCTCGTCGGCGGACAGGCCGCGGCCGTCCTCGGCGGCGCAGGTGACGCCGTACTCGGTCTCCAGGCCGAAGATGCGTCGGTCCATGGGCTGGCTCCTCAGGGCAGGTCGGGTGCTGCGGCCGAGCCCAGCAGGTCCTCGAGGACCACGCCGGACAGGCGCCGGAACGCGCGGCGCGGGCGCGTGCGGTCGAGGACCGCGACCTCGAGCTGGGCGGCGGGGATGACGCGGCGGTCGTCCTCGTCGGCCCCGTCGGCGGGCGCGCCGAGCACCCGGACGGCGAGCTGCAGCACGGCGGCGAGGGGCATCCCGGGCGTCCAGGCGCCGGCGACCTCCTCGCGCAGGCGGTCGGCCTGCCCGCCCATGACGACGAACCCGCGCTCGTCGGCGACGGAGCCGTCGTAGGACAGCCGGTAGATCTGGTCGGTCGCGGCGTCGACGCCGACCTCGGCGACGACGATCTCGACCTCGAGCGGCTTGGACTCGGTCGTGAAGACCGTGCCGAGGGTCTGGGCGTACGCGTTGGCGAGGCCGCGGGCGTTGACGTCGCGCCGGTCGTAGGAGTACCCGCGCAGGTCGGCGTACCGGACGCCGGCGACGCGCAGGTTCTCGAACTCGTTGTACTTGCCGACGGCGGCGAACGCGATGCGGTCGTAGATCTCGGAGACCTTGTGCAGCGCGCGGGACGGGTTCTCGGTGGCGAAGGCGATGCCGTCCTCGTAGGCCAGGACGACGACGGAGCGGCCGCGGGCGATGCCCTTGCGCGCGTAGTCGGCCCGGTCCTTCATCAGCTGCTCGGGCGAGACGTAGAACGGCATGCTCATCGGTCGGCCTCCTCCTGCGCGCGGGCGCGGGCGTGCTGCTCGGCGCGGTCGGCCAGGACGCGCGCCACCACCTCGCCGAGGTCGTCCTGCGGCACCCGGAGGTAGCCGGCGGCGGTGACGGTGGCGACGACGGGCCAGATCCGCCGGGACGTGTCGGGACCGCCGGTGGCGGAGTCGTCGTCGGCGGCGTCGACGAGGGCCTCGACGGCGACCCGCACGGCGTCGTCGGCGTCGAGCCCGGGCCGCCAGAGCTTCTTGAGGGAGCCGCGGGCGAACACGGAGCCGGAGCCGACGCTGTGGTGCTGGTGCTCCTCGTACCGGCCGCCGGTGACGTCGTAGGAGAAGATCCGGCCGGCGCCCCGGTCGAGGTCGAAGCCGGCGAACAGCGGGACGACGGCGAGGCCCTGCAGGGCGAGGCCGAGGTTGCCGCGGATCATGGTGGCGAGCCGGTTGGCCTTGCCGTCGAGGGAGAGCAGGGTGCCCTCGATCTTCTCGTAGTGCTCGAGCTCGAGCTGGAACAGCCGGACGAGCTCGACGGCCAGCCCCGCGGTGCCGGCGATGCCGACGGCGGAGTAGTCGTCGGCGGGGAACACCTTCTCGATGTCCCGGGAGGCGATCTGCGAGCCCATGGTGGCGCGCCGGTCGCCGGCCATGACGACGCCGCCCGCGAAGGACAGCGCGACGATGGTGGTCGCGTGCGGGGCGCTCGTGCCGGGGCTCACGTCACCGACGCGCAGCGGGGTGCGCCGCCCGGGCAGCAGGTCCGGGGCGTGCTGGGCGAGGAAATCGACGAAGGACGACGACCCGGGGGTGGTGAACGCCCCGGGCAGCCGCCCCGCCGGGATCAGCGGGTCCGTCGGCACGCGTCACTGCCCGCCCTTCTGCACGAACCCGCGCACGAACTGCTCGGCGTTGGTCTCGAGGACGTCGTCGATCTCCTCGAGGAGGGCGTCGACCTCGGCGTCGCGCTGCTGCGCGGCGGCGGTCACCTGCTCGACGTCGGGCTCGTCGACCGGCTCGTCGTCCTCGCGACGGTCCCGAGCGCGCTCCTGACCAGCCATGTGCACCTCCGGCGGTAGTCGGGCACGGGCCGCGCGCGCTGGGCGTGCGACCCGCAGTGCCACCACCCTAGGCCCTGGTCGGCGCGCATTCCCCTGGGGGCCTGGCGCGTCGCGGCGTCGCGCGCCGTGGCAGGTCAGGAGCCGAGCGCCGCCAGGAGGCTCGCGACGTCCGGGGAGGTCTCGAGCAGGGTCTCGACGTGGGCCCGCGTGCCGCGCAGCGGGTCCCGCATGGGCACGCGCTGGAGGGTGGGCGCGCCGGGGACGTCGAAGACGACGGAGTCCCAGCTGGCCGCGGAGACGTGGGCGCCGAACCGGGCGATGGTGCGGCCGCGGAAGTACGCGCGGGTGTCCTCGGGCGGGGCGGTGACGGCGGCGCGCACGTCCTCGTCGGTGACGAGACGCTCGACGGCGCCGGCGTCGACGAGCCGGTGGTACAGCCCGCGCTCGGGGCGCACGTCGGACCACTGGAGGTCGACTGCGGCGAGGCGCGGGTGGTCCCAGTCGAGGTGGTCGCGGCGACGCAGGCCCTCGAGGAGCCGCATCTTGGCGAGCCACTCGACCTCGCGGGCGCAGGACGCCGGGTCGGTGGCCAGCCGGCCGAGGAGGGAGCCCCACCGGGCGAGGACGTCGGCGGTCTGGGCGTCGGGTCCGTCACCCCCGACGGCGGGGCGGCCGAGCGCGGTCCGCACGGCGGCGAGGTACTCCTGCTGGATCTCGATCGCGGTGAGCAGCCGCCCGTCGGCGAGGTGCAGCCTCCGGGTCAGGGTGAGGTCGTGGCTGACGGCGTGGACGGAGCCCACGGGGTCGGCCAGGGCGAGGCGGTCGAGGGTGCGGCCGAGGTCGGCGGCGGAGCCGTCGGCGATGCGCTCGATCAGCCACAGGACGAGGGAGGTCGTGCCGAGCTTGAGGTAGGTGGGGACCTCGAGCTGGTTGGCGTCGCCGATGATGACGTGCAGCCGCCGCCACTTGTCGGGGTCGGCGTGCGGCTCGTCGCGGGTGTTGACGATGGGGCGGCGCAGGGTGGTCTCGAGACCGACCTCCGCCTCCATGTAGTCGGCGCGCTGCGAGAGCTGGAAGCCGGCCTCCTCGCCGCGCTGGCCGATGCCGACGCGCCCGGCGCCGGTGAACACCTGCCGGGTGACGAGGAACGGGGTGAGCCGCGCGGCCAGGTCGACGAACGGGACGGACCGTTCGACGAGGAAGTTCTCGTGGGTGCCGTAGGTGGCGCCCTTGCCGTCGACGTTGTTCTTGTACAGCGCGACGTCGGGCAGGGCCGGGGTGGACGCCAGCGCGCGGACGGAGGCGAGCATGACGAGCTCCCCCGCGCGGTCCCAGCGGACGGCGTCCAGGGGGTTGGTGACCTCGGGCGAGGAGTACTCGGGGTGCGCGTGGTCGACGTACAGCCGGGCGCCGTTGGTGAGGATGACGTTGGCCGCGCCCGGGTCCTCGTACTCCTCGACGAGCGACCGGGCGACCTCCTGCGGGCCGTCGGCCGAGGCGCCGGGGGCGGCACCGTCGGACACGGACCCGTCGCCCGAGGGAGCGGGGCGGGCGGGGTCGTCGGTGAGCAGCGACGGGTGCGCGGCGGCCCGCTGCAGGTGGAAGCCGCGGGCGTCCTGCAGGGGGTCCTCGTCGTCGTAGTCCCACCGGGCCTTGGCGCGACCGCCCTGGCGGGCCGCGGCGTGCACGGCGACGACGTGGCTGGACAGGAGCATCGGGTTGGCGGTCGGGCGGCCGGGCTGCAGCACGCCGTACTCGGTCTCGATCCCCATCACGCGGCGCACGGTCACGCGGCCCACCCTATGTCGGGGCCGGTGGTCGGCGACGCCGCGCGCGGGTGGATCCCTCCGCACCGCCACGCCCGGGCGTGTCCGTGCGGAGGGATCCACTCGCGGCTCCGGTCGGGTCAGCCGTTGCCGCCCGGCCGGCCGCCGCCCTGGCCGCCGGCGCCCTGCCCACCGCCCGGCTGCCCGCCGCCGCCCATCCCGGAGGTGTGCTCGCCCGCGGTGACGGTGAGCACCTCGGTCGCACCCGCGGCGTCGCCCGACGCGGTGTAGCCCCCGACCGCGTCCCCGGACGGGGCCGCCCCGGAGACCACGGTGTACTGCTCCCCCGCCGTGAGGTCCGCGGTCGAGATGACGAGCGAGGTGATCTGCTTCGTCGGGGTGAAGGTCGCGACGACGGTGCCGTCGGCGTCGACGACGGCGAGGGTGGTGCCCGCGGTCTGCGCGCTGTCGAACGTCGCGGACACCCAGCCCTGCCCGTCGGTGCCCGGCGCCATGGCCATGCCGGAGGAACCCGCCGCGACGAGGGTGCCGCCGGTGACGGACGGGGTGCTGTCGGCGTCGATCGCGCCGTTGCCGTCGTTCGTCGGCCCGTTCACGACGACGGTGCCGCCGGACATCGTGAGGGTGCCGTTGGCGTCCAGGCCGTCGCCGCCCGCGTCGACCGCGACGGTGCCGCCGGTGATCGTGAGGCTGGCGGTGCCGGCGGACTCGCCGCCGGGTCCGGCCCAGTCGCCCTGGGCGTCCTCGGTGGACCCCGTGGCGCTGCTCGCGGCGTTGATCCCGTCGTCGGAGGCCACGACGGTGATGTCCCCGCCGGCGAGGGTGATCGCCTCGGCCTCCAGGCCCTCGTACGAGGTGCGCACGTCGACCGAGCCGCCGGTGACGTCGAGGGCCGCGTCGGCGTGCACGCCGTCGTCGCCGCTGGACAGGGTCAGGTCCCCGTCGGTGATCGACACGATGCCGTTGGAGTGCACGGCGTCGTCGGCGGAGTCGACGGTGACCGCGCCGCCGCCGACCACGACGCTCGCGGAGCCCTTGACGCCCTTGGTGGAGGTCTCGTCGGTCGGCCCGGTGCCGCTGCCGCCGCCCGCGGTGACGTCGAGGATGCCGCCGGTGACCACGACGTCGGTCTCGGCGTCCACGCCGTCACCGTCGGCCGCGACGGTCAGGTCGCCGCCGGAGACGACGACGAACCCCTCGGTCGCGTCGCTGTCGTCGTCCGTCTTCAGGCCGTCGCCCCCCGCGGTGACGTCGAGGGTGCCGCCGGAGACGACGAGGTAGTCCTTGCCGCGGATGCCGTCGTCCACGGCGTCGACGGTGATCTGCCCGGACTCGATCACCAGGCCGTCCTTCGACGCGATGCCGTCGTTCGCGTTGCCGGTCACGGTGAGCGCGCCGTCCCCGGTGATCGTGAGGTCGGCGGTGCTGAACAGGGCGGCGTTCGGCGCGTCCCCGGCGTCGGCGTCGGCGTAGGTCGCGGCGTCGGTCAGCGCGTTGCTGGAGCCGTCGGCCAGCTCGACCACCGCGGAGCCCGCGCTGCTGATCACGAGCGGGGCGCCGGTGGACGAGGTGAGGTCCGCGCCGTCCAGCACGAGGTGCACGACGGCGTCGCCGGCGTCGACGACGACCTGGCCGTCGTCCAGGGTGCCGGTGACCGTGTAGGTGCCGCCGGCGGTGATCGTGACGACGGACCCGTCGACCGTGACGCCCTCGGCGTCGGACGTGGCGGTGCCGCCGTCGAGCGTGATCGTGCCGGTGGCGGTGCCGGCGTCCGCGACCTCGTGCACGTCCGCGTTCGCGGCGAGCACCTCCTCGGCGGTGGCCCCCGCGGCGACGTCGGTGACGGTGGTGCTGGTCGTGCCGGCGGCGTCGGACGAGCCGGAGCCCGTGCCGGCCACGGCGTCGGCGGTGCAGCCGGTGAGCAGCAGGCTGAGCAGGACGGCGGGGGCTGCGAGGGCGGTGACGATGCGGCGGGGTCGGCGCACGGTGGGCTCCTTCGTGGGGATCGGGGTCGCGTGGGTGGTCGTGGGTCGCGCGGGTCGGGACCGCGCGGGGCCGACCCGGGTCAGGCGGGTCAGGCCGGTCAGGCGGCGAGCGTGCGGCGCAGGGTGCGCCGCCACGGCCGGCCGCCGAGGGCAGGGTCGAGGACGACCAGCCCGGTCGCGTACTTGGAGATGCGGCTGGGCCGGTGGCCGAGGGCCCACAGGGCGCGGTCGGCGGCGGACGCCCCGGCGACGCTCTTGGTCTCGACGACGGCGTGCCCGGGCACGGCCGCGACGGACCGCGCGCCCAGCCACTCGAGCCCCGTGTCGACGGTCAGCCGCGCGCCGTCCGGGAGGTGCAGGGTCCGGCGCCGGTACTGCGTGGTGAGGGTCGGCGCGAGCAGCGGCTCGGCGCCGTCCCCGGCGGGCGCCAGGTCGACGCCGTGGGCACGCAGGGTGCCGACGACGAAGCCGAGCGCGTCGCCGACGTCGTCGCGGGCGCGCACGTCGTGCTCGCGCCGCTCCTTGACGGTGGTGCCGCGGGGCCCGCGGGTCTTCACCTCGAGCCAGCAGCCACCGGTGTCGGTGTAGGTGCGGGTGCGGACCTTGTACCGGCGGCGCCGGCGGCCCGCGGCGAGGTGGAAGGCCTCGAGGTCCGGGGTGTCGAAGTACACCGACTCGTACCCGAAGGCGTCCCGGCCGGCGATGACGAGCCGGCGGGTGCCGGCCGGCAGGGCCGCGACGAGACCGGGCAGGGCGGCGAGCGGGAGGACGTACTTGCGGTCGACCCGGGTCTGGAGCGCGGCGGTGGCCTGGAGCTCGTCGAGGTCGATCACGGGGAGCTGCGCGAGGCCGGCGAGGTGCGGGACGGCGGCGACGGGCGCGACGCCGGCCGCGGTGAGCGGGACCCGCGACGCGTCCAGGGCCGGCACGGCGACCTCCGCTACCTCGGGCCCGGCGCCGCTCATCGTGCGGCCCCGGACAGCGCCGACCCGACCCGCGCCGGGTCGTCGGCGGGCGCGGAGCTCGCGGGCGCAGCGCCCCCGCGGCGCTCGGACGGCGTCGCCCCCGTCCGGACCCGCGGGCCCGCCCCGCCCCGCGCTCCGGTGGGCGGCGCGGCGTACCGCACGTCCACGACGGTGGTGTCGTCGACGAGGTCGAGCCGCTGGACGGTCGCGCCGTGCACCCGGGCGCCGAGCAGCTGCTCCAGGTGCGCGACGAGGGCGGCGTGGTCGCCGAACGCCCGGTCGACGACGACGACCTGCTGCCGGTACCCGCGCAGCAGCCGGGGGTGGTCGCCGACGTACAGGGCCGCGAGGACCATCGCCATGAGCACGAGGGCCAGCGCGCCGAGGGACGAGCCGAGCCCGCCGATCAGCCCGAGCGCCAGGGCCGCGAAGTAGTACGCGACCTCGCGCTGGTCGATCTCGGAGGACCGCAGCCGGATGATCGACAGGACGCCGAACAGGCCGAGCCCGAGCCCCGCGCCGACGGTGCTCGTCGACAGGGCGCCGGCGACGGCGAGGACGCCGACGTTGACGCCGAGGAACGCGACGACGAGGTCGCGCCGGCGGTGCCGGGGGAAGTACAGGGCGAAGGTCAGGACGGCGATCGCCACCACATCGGCGGCGAACAGGACGGCGGCAGGCATGGGCACCTCGCGGGTCGGGGATGAACGCCCGGTGAACCGGGTGCATCCATCAAGCCGCGCGGTGCTGTGGGGTCGCTGTGCGCACGGCAGGGCCCCGGTGTGGGTCGTGGCCCCGGCGCCGTCCGGGTGAACCCTCCGCGACCCGGCACGTGCACGCGGTGGCGGTCGCTAGCGTCGGGCGAGCCCTCTCGACCCAGGAGACCCGGTGGACACCAAGCACGCCCTCGTCACCGCCCTTGCCCCCTACCTCGAGCCCGGCGAGCAGGTGCGGTCGGTCACGGTCGCCCAGGTCAAGAGGTCGGCGATCGGGAACGTCGCAAAGACGGCGGTGGCGAGCACGGTGCTGGGCGTGGCGTCGATCGCCCTGAGCGGAGGTCTGGTGCAGGCCGGCGCGGTCGTCTCGTCGCCGGCGGTCTGGTGCGTGGCGACCTCCGAGCGGGTGCTCCTGATCGCCCGCGGGGGCGGCGCGCTGGACGATCGGGTGCTGGTCAGCGCCCCCCGCTCGTCGGTGACCGCACGCCTGCGCGGGTTCCCGCTGACCGAGGTGACGCTCTCGGCGCGTGCCGACGGGGGCACCGTGGTGCGGCTCAACCTCGGTGTGAAGCGCGCGGCCGCTCGCGCGGTGGTGGAGGCCCTCGAGCCCGCGCGTCCGGGGACGGTCAGCACGCGCTGACCGTCCCCGGACGGCCGGGACCGCTACAGGTACTGCCCCGTGCTCTGCACGTTCTCGATCCGGCGCGAGGCCTCCTCGCCCTTCTTGTCCTGGACGATCGTGCGGATGAACACGATGCGCTCCCCCTTCTTGCCGGAGATGCGCGCCCAGTCGTCGGGGTTGGTGGTGTTCGGCAGGTCCTCGTTCTCCTTGAACTCGTCGACGCACGCGGTGAGCACGTGCTCGACGCGCAGGCCGCGCTGGCCGGTCGCGAGGAGGTCCTTGATCGCCGACTTCTTCGCGCGGTCGACGACGTTCTGGATCATCGCGCCGGAGTTGAAGTCCTTGAAGTACAGGACCTCCTTGTCACCGCTCGCGTAGGTGACCTCGAGGAACCGGTTCTCCTCGTTCTCGGAGTACATCCGCTCGACGGCCCGGGCGATCATCGCGTCGACGGCCGCGGCGGTGGAGCCGTGGTGCTCGGCGAGGTCGTCGGCGTGGATCGGCAGGTCCGGGGTGAGGTACTTGGCGAAGATCTCCCGCGCGCCCTCGGCGTCGGGGCGCTCGATCTTGATCTTCACGTCGAGGCGGCCGGGCCGCAGGATGGCCGGGTCGATCATGTCCTCGCGGTTGGAGGCGCCGATGACGATGACGTTCTCCAGGCGCTCGACGCCGTCGATCTCGGCGAGGAGCTGCGGGACGATCGTGGTCTCGACGTCGCTGGACACGCCGGTGCCGCGGGTGCGGAACAGCGACTCCATCTCGTCGAAGAACACCACGACGGGGTGCCCCTGCGAGGCCTTCTCCCGCGCCCGGGAGAAGATCAGCCGGATGTGCCGCTCGGTCTCGCCGACGTACTTGTTGAGCAGCTCGGGGCCCTTGACGTTGAGGAAGTACGACTTGGCCTCGGTGACCTCCTCGCCGCGCGCGCGGGCGGACGTCGCGGCGAGCGAGTGCGCGACGGCCTTGGCGATGAGGGTCTTGCCGCACCCGGGGGGCCCGTAGAGCAGGACGCCCTTCGGCGGCTTGAGCCCGTGCTCGCGGAACAGGTCGGGGTGCAGGAACGGCAGCTCGACGGCGTCGCGGATCTGCTCGATCTGCGGGCCGAGGCCGCCGATGTCGGCGTAGTCGATGTCCGGCACCTCCTCGAGCACGAGGTCCTCGACCTCGGCCCGCGGGACGCGCTCGAACACGAAGCCGCTGCGGGCCTCGACGGTGAGGGCGTCGCCCACGCGGACGGAGCCGTCCAGCACCTGGCCGGCGAGCCGCACGACGCGCTCCTCGTCGCCCCGCCCGACGACGAGCGCGCGCTCGCGCCCGATGAGCTCCTTGACCGTCACGAGCTCGCCGACCTGCTCGTAGCCGCCGGCCTCGACGACGGTCAGCGCCTCGTTGAGCATGACCTCCTGGCCCGGCCGCAGCCGGTGGACGTCGATGGCCGGGCTGGCGCCGACGTGCATCTTGCGGCCCGACGACACGACGTCGACGGTGCCGTCCTCGCGCGCGGCGAGGAACGTCGCGAACGTGCCCGGGGGCTTCGCGAGGTCGTCGATCTGACGCTTGAGCTCGATGATCTGGTCGCGCGCCGCCACGAGCGCGTCGGACATCCGCTCGTTCTTGGCGGCCAGGAGCGCGAGCTCGCGCTGCAGGTCGCGGGCTGTCGGTTCCGTCATCGCCGGTACCTCCGATCGCGGGTCGACCTCACGGCGCTGTGGGGCTGTCGTGGGGAGACCCTAACCACACGTGTCAATCGCAGCCGGGACGCCCCGCCGCGGCGGTGCCGGGTCAGTCGGCCTCGGGTGCCTGGCCGACGTCGCGGCGGACCTTGCGCACCTTCTTGTCGGAGACGGCGCGCTCGCCGAGGGCCTCGGGGGTCCACTCGGCGTCGGGCACCTCCTGGAAGGACCTGCTGGTCACGACGTCGCCGACCTCGTCGACGAGCGCGGCCTCGCCCGGCTGGGAGCCCTTGGCGGGGCGGCGCTTGCGCAGCGGCGGCAGGACGCCGTCGGCGAGCCGGCGGGTGGTGAGCAGGAAGCCGGTATGGCCGATCATCCGGTGCTGCGGGCGGACGGCCAGGCCCTCGAGGTGCCAGCCGCGGACCATCGACTCCCAGGCCTGCGGCTCGGTGTACCGGCCGTCGGCGCGCACGTCCTCGGCGAGCCGGGAGAGCTGGGTCGCGGTGGCGACGTAGGCGATGAGCACGCCGCCCGGGGCGAGGGCGGCGGCGACGGCGTCGAGGTTCTCCCAGGGCGCGAGCATGTCGAGGACGACGCGGTCGACCTCCCCCGTCGCCTCGGCGAGGGGCAGCACGTCGGACAGGTCGCCGACGGACAGCCGCCACGCGGGGTGCGGGCCGCCGAAGAAGGTCTCCACGTTGCCGCGGGCGATCGCGGCGAAGTCCTCGCGGCGCTCGATGGAGTGCAGCCGTCCGCCGTCGCCGACCGCGCGCAGCAGGGACAGGGTGAGCGCGCCGGAGCCGACGCCGGCCTCGACGACGCGGGCGCCCGGGTAGATGTCCGCCATCGCGACGATCTGGCCGGCGTCCTTCGGGTAGACGACGGCAGCGCCGCGCGGCATGGACAGGGTGTAGTCGCTGAGCAGCGGGCGCAGCGCGAGGTACTCGACGCCGCCGCTGCTCGTCACGGTCGTGCCCTCGGGCGCGCCGATGAGCTCCTCGTGCCGGAAGTAGCCCTTGTGCGTGTGGAACGTCGCGCCGGGCGCGAGCGTGATCGTGTGCAGCCGGCCGCGCGGGTCGGTCAGCTGGACGCGCTCCCCCACCCGGAGCAGGCCGCGGCGCTGGTCGGCGCCCGTCGGCGTGGGGGCGGCGGCGGGCTCGGGCGCGGGGGTCTGCTCGGTCACGGGGGTCGATCCTAGGGGCGCAGCGCCGCCGCCACGTCCGCGCTGCGCACGAGCGCGACCACCTGGCCGTCCCGGACGGCGGCCGCGACGGGCGAGAACCGGGACACCGCGGCGACCGCCTGAACGAGCTCCGGGCCGCGGAGCGCGGCGTCGACGACCGCCCCGGCGGGCAGCGTGACGGCGACGGCGGTGAGCGGGACGTGCGCCCGGTCCGCGGCGGGGACGGCGTTGGCCGCCTGCGGGTCGACGTACGCCGCGGGGCGGCCGTCGGGGGCGAGCAGCACGACGGCGTCGGCACCGGTCTGCCCGCGGGCGGCGTCGGCCTGGGCCAGCACCGCGGTCGCCGGGACGCCGACGGCGCGGGTGCCGACGGAGCCGACGTGCAGCGCGTCGACCGCCCGCCCGGCGCGGGCGCCCTGGATCGCCGCCGAGGCGCCCGACCACAGGAAGGCGCCCACGAGGGCGGCCCAGGCGACGGCCCACAGGTCGGGGCTGCCGCCCCGCACCATCGGCAGCAGGATCACCCAGGCGGCGAAGCCCACCGCGAACACCCGGCCGACCCAGCCCGCGACGAGCGCGCCGCGCCGCCGGTCCCCCGTCGCGCCCCACACGATCGACTCGAGCACCATGCCGCCGTCGAGGGGCAGACCGGGCACGAGGTTGAACAGCCCGACGAACGCGTTGCTGTACGCGGCGGCATACAGCACGAGCGCGGGGAGGCCGAACGGGTCCGCGACGCCGGCGACGAGCCAGAAGACCCCGGCGAGCACCAGGTTCGCGATCGGGCCGACGACCGCGACCAGCCCCTCGGTGAACGGCGTGATCCGCCCGTGGAACGCGGTGTGGCCGCCGATCAGGGTCAGGGCGTACTCGCGGACCTGGAGCCCGCGGGCGCGCGCGGTCAGGCCGTGGGCGAGCTCGTGCACGAGGACGGACAGCAGCAGGAGCAGGCCGACGACGAGCGCCACCACGTAGGTCGACCCCGTGCCGAGGCCCGGCGCGCGGTACCGGACGGAGGGGGCGAACACCAGGGCGATGACCGCCACGACGAGCAGGCTGCTCGGGCTCAGGACGACCGGCGTCCCCGCCACGCGCCCGACGACCCAGCCCCGCGTTCTCTCTGCCACGGGGGAAGGCTACGTGGCCGGGCCGTGCGACCCGCACCGGCGCGTCCGCGGGCGTCCGGGGTCTGCGGCGCGGGGCGCCGGGCGTGTCGGTGGTGACGCCTAGGCTCGTCACCGTGACGACCACCGACCCCCAGCTGCTCGCCCCCGTGTCCGCCGACGGCGCCGACGCCGGCGACTTCGAGGCCGCGCCCGAGCCGCGGGTGCCGGGCCTGTCGCCGTCGCGCGCCAACG
Organism: Cellulomonas sp. GbtcB1; assembly: GCF_019091725.1. Taxonomy (NCBI): domain Bacteria; kingdom Bacillati; phylum Actinomycetota; class Actinomycetes; order Micrococcales; family Cellulomonadaceae; genus Cellulomonas; species Cellulomonas sp. GbtcB1. The sequence goes on from NZ_JAGXJG010000003.1 coordinate 53,399, forward strand.
ACTTCCAGCAGTGCCCGCTGCTGTTCCGGTTCCGGGTGGTCGACAGGCTGCCGGAGCCGCCCAGCCTCGCCGCCGCCCGCGGCACGCTCGTGCACACGGTGCTGGAGCGGCTGTACGACCTCCCGCTCGGCGAGCGCACCCCCGCGGCCGCGCACGGGCTCGTCCCCGTCGCGTGGGACGCGCTGCTGGAGCGGTCGCCCGAGGTGCTGACGATGTTCGCCACGGACGACGAGCGCGAGGCGTGGCTCGGCAGCGCCCGGCTGCTGCTGGACACGTACTTCACGCTGGAGGACCCGAACCGGCTGCAGCCCGGCGACCGCGAGCTCGCCGTGCGGACGCTGATGGAGGACGGCCCGCAGCTGCGCGGCATCGTCGACCGGATCGACGTCGCGCCCGACGGGGCGCTCCGGGTGGTCGACTACAAGACCGGGAAGTCGCCGAACCCTGGCTTCGAGGGCTCGGCGCTGTTCCAGATGCGGTTCTACGCCTACGTGCTGTGGCGCGAGCGCGGCGTGCTGCCGAAGCTGCTGCAGCTCGTCTACCTCGGCGACGGGCAGATCCTCCGGCACGCGCCGTCCGAGGCCGAGATGCGGACCCTGGAGCTGCGGCTGCGCTCGCTGTGGGCGCAGGTCGAGGAGGCGGCGCGCACCGGCGAGTGGCGGCCGCGGAAGTCCCGGCTGTGCGACTGGTGCGCGCACCGCGCGGTGTGCCCCGCCTGGGGCGGGACGCCGCCGGAGGTGCCCGAGGGCGCCGTGGAGCGGGCGATCGGGATCGTGCCGACGGCGCAGGCGTCCTGAGCCCGGTCGAACCCCCGCGAGCCCGCGCGGGTCCGGCGACGCGACGCCCGGGCACCCCGGCGCGGCGCTAGGGCTGCCGGCGCGCGGCCAGCACCGGCGCGAACGCGGCGACCAGCGCACGTGCGCCGCTGCCGTCGGGGTCGTGGTCCGGGTTGAGCTCGACGAGCGTCATCCCCGCGAACCGCGAGTCCGCCACCAGCGGCTCGAGCACCGCGACCAGCACGTCGAGCGTGAGTCCCCGGCCGTACTGCGGGACGTCGGCGCCAGGCAGCAGCAGCGCGTCGAGCACGTCGACGTCCACGTGCACCAGGAACGGACGACCGCCCGGCCCGGTGACCGCCGCGAGCGCGCGGGCGGCGGCTCCATCGGGGTCGGCGGCCACGTCGGCGGCCGGGATCCGTGGGCTCGGCACGAGGCCGTGCACGTCCTCGTCGTCGTCGGCGAAGCCCAGGAAGCACAGCGCGTCCGGCGCGAGCAGCGGCCGGCGCCCTCCCAGGTCGGCGAGCGCGTCGACCGTGCCCGGCAGGTCGAGGAGGTGCGCCACGCCCATCGAGTCGAGGATCGGCTCCTCGGGGTGGTCGGCGGGCAGCTGTAGGTCCTGGCCGCCGTCGAGGTACACCAGCCCGACGTCGCCGTGCGCCGCCACGGCCGCGGCGACGAGGGGGATCGCCAGCGTGCACTCGCCGCCGAGCACGAGCGGCGTCTCCCCCGCGGCCAGCACGCCGGCGAGCGCGTCGCGGGCGTCCCGGAGCACCGTGGCGACGCCGTCGACGTCATGGGGCGCCGCGGGCCGTCCGATGGCCGCGTCCCGGGTCGAGGTGCGGGACAGGCCCGCCGTTCCCGTGAGCGCCCGGGCCGCCGGACCCCCGCCGTCGGCGGCCGCGCGCCAGCGGGCGACGGGTCGGTCGCCGTGGTCGGTGACCGACGCGCCGGCGGAGGCCAGGGCGTCGACGAGGCCGGCGGCCCGCAGAGCGGCGGGACCCTTCTCGAGGCCGGGCCAGTGCGCCGCCCGGCTCGACGGCACGCCGAGTACGGCCCAGTGCCGGTCGCGGCCCACCGTCATGGCACGACCGTAGGGCCGGGGGTCGCCGCCGGCCTGGTCGGGTCCCGTCGGCCGGCCGCGCAGCCCCGCGTGCGGGCGTCGCCGCCCCGCCGGATCAGCCCAGCAGGTCGAGCACCGAGCCCGAGCGGATCCGCGCGAAGTCGTCGAGCGACACGTCGACCAGGGACCCGGTCTTGTTCAGCCCCTCGATGTCGGGCAGCTCGCGGAACACCTCCACGGCGAGGACGCGCGCCCCGGCGGCCACGCCGGACGTGATGCCGGTCGGCGAGTCCTCCACGACCACGCAGTCGGCGATGTCGACGCCCAGCCGCTCGGCGGCGAGCAGGTACGGCTGCGGGTCCGGCTTGGGGCGCTCGACCTCGTCGCCGGCGACGACGGTGGCGAACACGCCCGCGACCCGTGCGAACGGCTCGGCGAGCTCCAGGTAGGACGAGGTCACCAGCGCCTGCGGGACGCCGGCGGCGGCCAACGCGGCGAGCAGCTCGCGGCCGCCCGGCTGCCACGGGGTGTCCTCGGCGACGGCCGCGGCGACCCGCTTGTTGAGGAAGTCGACGATCTCGTCGACGGACAGCCCGACGCCCCGATCCTGCAGGATCTGTCCGGAGACCTTCATCGGGTTGCCGACGAGGGTCAGGCCGTCCTCGTGCGTCCAGGTGCCGCCCCAGGACTCGACCAGCTCGGTCTCGGCCGCCATCCAGAGCGGCTCGGTGTTGACCAGGGTGCCGTCCATGTCCCAGAGGACGGCGGCGGGCAGGGCGGGTCGGGCGTCGTTCACGGCGTGCGGCTCCGGGGTCGTGCGGGTGGTGTGCTGCCCTCGACGGTACCCGGGGTCGGTGAACGGGGGTGAACGGCGGGTGTCGCTACTCCCCGACCGCGCCGTCGACGGCCTCGCGCAGCAGGTCCGCGTGCCCGTTGTGCCGGGCGTACTCCTCGATCATGTGCGTGAGGACCCACCGCAGGTGCGGGGTGCGGCCGTCGGGCCAGGCGCGTGCGGCCTCCGCCCCGAGCCCGCCCGCCGCGAGGGCCGCCGCGACGTCCGCGCGGGACCGCTCGACGGCCGCGAGCCAGAGCGAGCGGAGCTCCTCCGGGTCGTCGTCCGCGGCGGAGTGCCACTCCCAGTCCCGGTCCGCCGACCAGTCGACGGAGGCCCACGGCTCGGCCCGGTCGCGCCCGTGCAGCGCCCGCGAGAACCAGTCGTCCTCGACGTACGCGAGGTGCTTGAGCAGGCCGCCGAGGGTCATGGTCGACGCGCCGACGGTGGCGGCCAGCCCGGCGGCGTCGAGCCCGCGGGTCTTCCACTCCAGAGTGGCGCGGTGGAAGTCGAGGAAGCCGAGCAGGGTCTGCACCTCGTCGCCGTCCGGGACGGGCTCGGTGCGGCCCTGCTCGTCGACGACCGGGATGGCGTCCGCGACCGGCTCGGCCGCGATGTCGAGCTCGCGGGCCGCGGCGGAGATCCGCCTGGCGAGGTCGAGGTCGCGGTCGGTCAGCCCCGCGACGTCGTGCGAGACGAGGTGCACGCCGACGGCGGGGTACCGCAGGTCGACGTCCGGGTGGTGCTCGGCCGCGTCGGCGAGCTCGCCGATCGCGTCGACCAGCTCGACCCCCGCCGCGAACGACCCGGTGCGGAACCGCGCGTGCACGCCGTCCGGCCCGACCCGCCAGTCGGCGACGCCGTCGGCCGCCCGGAACTCCTCCGCCGTGATCCGCCCGCCCATGCGGCCCACGCTAGCGGCGCGGGGGTCGGCCGTCGCCCTCGGTGGGACGGCCCGCCTGCGGTCCGTCCCACCGGGATCGGTCCGGTCACCCCCAGTCGTCGACCCAGAGGTCGTGCGGCTGCGGCCGCCCGCGCCCGGTCTCGACGAGCTCGCGCAGGCTGAGCAGGAACGTCGCCCACTTCGTGCTGCAGTGGTGCAGGAACTCGACGGGCTCGGCCCAGCCCTCGTGCGTGAACAGCACCACGGTCACGTCCCCGGACGCCCGCAGCCGGAAGTCGACGTACGTGCCGACCCACTCCGCGGGGCCCTGCGCGACCCGCCAGCGCACCCGTGTCCCCGGGTCGGCGTCGACCACCTCCATGACGTAGGGCTCGTCGGCGCCGCGGAAGGCGAGCTCCAGCCGCCCGCCGGGACCCCCGTCGCCGCGGGTGTCCGTCGTCCACCACCCCGCGACGCCCTCGGCCGTCGCCAGCGCCGCGTACACGTCCGCCGTCGCGGCGCGCACGCCGAGCCGGTGCCGGATGTCGACCATGTCAGTCCTCCTCCGTCGTCGCTGCCGACGGCCGCGCGACCGCCGGTTCGTTCTGCTCCTGCGCGTCCCGCTCCCGCTGGATCGCCTCGGCGATCCCGGCGATCCGCCGCAGCCGCGCGTCCCAGGTGCGCCCGACCGCGTCGAGCTGCGCGGCCGCCCGCGCGAGCTGCGCGTCGTCCACGCGGTACCGCCGCTCCCGGCCCTCGGTCACGCCGTGCACGAGGCCGGCGCGGTCGAGCACCGCGAGGTGCTTGGCGACGGCCTGCCGGGTGACCGGCACCGCCGCGCTGAGGCTCGTGGCGGTGCCGCCGCCCTCGGCGAGCAGCGCGTCGAGCAGCCGCCTCCGGGTCGGGTCGCCGACCGCGGACCACAGCGCGTCGTCGACGCTCACGGCGCGACCGCCAGCCGGTCGAGGTACGCCGCCAGCCGGGGGACGAACTGGTCCCAGCCCTGGACGTGGTCCGCGTATTGCTTTTCCAGGACGGCGACCTCCCAGCCCCGCTCGCGGAACCCGGTCTCGGTCAGCGTGAGCCGCGTGCCGGTGGCGGTGGGCTCCAGGGCGAAGGTCACCAGCAGCGACGTCGCCGCCGTGGCCGCCTCGCCGGGACCGTGCGTCCAGCGGAACGAGAACGTGCGCGGCGGGTCGGCCTCGACGACGGTCAGCCGCTCGACGACCGCACCCGCCTCGCCACGCCGCCCGAAGACGAGCTCGCCCTCGGCTCCGGCGATGGGCTCGCCGAGCACGGCGTCGTCCGGCCACCACTCCCGGAGGTGCTCGGGCCGGCTCAGGACCTCGTACACGACCTCCGGGGTCGCGGCGACGTGGATCTCCCGCTCGATGGTGCCCGGCTCGGTGTCTCGGCGTTCCACGGTGCCTCCTCGCATCGGGTGCAACGTTCGGTTGCGCGTTAGCGTAGGAGAAGTTCGGCACGATGCGCAACCCCTGGTTGCGGTCCGGCGAGCGGAGCCCGCGCCCCGAGGGGCAGCGCGGCGCGCTCCCGAGGACGATGGGGCGATGGCCTCCCCCGCATCGCGCCTCGCACCCCGTCTGCTCGTCGCCCACGCCGCGGTCGTCGCCGTCGTCACCGTGCTGCTCGTCGTGCTCGCCTCGCGACCGGTCGAGGACGCCAACATCGGCGCCGGGCTGGCGCTCCTTGCCACGCTGCCGTTCGGCCTGCCGTGGACCCTCGGCCTGCTGCTCGGTCCGACCACGTGGGCGACCGCCACGGTGGTGGCGCTGGCGGTCGGCTGCGCGTGGCTGAACGTCGTGCTGCACGCGCTGCTCCGGGTGCACCTGCGCCGGCGCGCCGCGGCGCGCACCCGCGGCGCGGGCGTCGCCGCCTCGCGCTGAGCCCGGGGCGGGCGCCCGGCAGGTGCCCGCGAAGCCCCGCCCCGCGGGCGGCGTCCCGGGTGCGCGGCGGCGCACCGCGGGCGACGCTGAGCACGATGACCGACCGCACCGCCCTCGAACCCGAGCCCGGACCGCCCCCCGCCGCCCGCCGCCTGCCCCGGTTCCGCGCCGTCGGCACGGCGACCTCGCGGTTCCTCGCCGCCCGGCCGTGGCTCACCCGCGCCGTCCGCACGACGGGTGCGGCGGTGATCGCGTGGGTCCTCGTGCGGTTCGTGCCCGGCCCGTGGAGCGACTACCCGTACTACGCCCCGCTGGGCGCGGTCATCGCCACCTCGGTGACGGTCCGGGGCACGACGCGGCGGTCGGTCCAGTCCGTCCTGGCCATCGCGCTGGGCGCGGTCGTCGCGCGGCTGGTCGACGCGCTCGACCTGCCGGGCGTCGCGGGGCTGGCGCTGGTGGTCCTCGTGGGGGTGCTGCTCTCCGGGTGGCGGCTGCTCGGCGACATGGGCTCGTGGGTCCCGACGGCGGCGCTGTTCGTCCTGATCATCGGGAACGCCGACCCGGTCGGGTACATCTCGGCCTACGTCGGGCTGACGCTGTTCGGCGCGCTCGTCGGCGTCGCCGTGAACCTCGTGGTGCCGCCGCTCCCGCTGACCCCGGCGGAGCGGTCGCTCGACCGGCTCCGGACGGTCGCGAGCGAGCACCTCGACGCGCTCGCGGCTGCGGTCCGCGACGACGACGCGCCACTGCCGCCGGACCGCCCGCTCCGGGCGGCGCGGGCCGATGCGCAGGCGGCGGTGGCCGACGCGCAGGAGGCGGCGCGGGGGAACTGGACCGCCCGGCACTACCGCTCCTGGCGGCAGCGGCAGGACCGGCACGCCGAGTCGATGGACGCCGCCGCCGTGGTGGCGCTGGACGTCCGGCGGGCTGTCGTCACGTCGCGGACCGTCGCCGCGACCGGTGCGACACCGCCCGCGGAGCGCGACGTGCACCTGCCGATCGCGGCGCACGCCGGCGACCAGGAGCGGGCCGACGCGGTCCGCGAGGGCACCGCGCGTGCGATCGAGGCCGGCGCAGCCCTCGTGCGGGCCCTGCGGCCCGACGGCCCGGGTGCGGGCACGGAGGACGCCGACGACGCAGACCACGCGGCGGCAGAGCTCGCGCGGGCCCTCGACGACCTGCAGGAGGCGGTGGCGACGGACCGCGCCACGGCCGCGGGCGCGACCCGGCCCGCCGACGGGGTCGTGGTGGCCCTGACGCCGCTGCTCACCGGCTGACGGCCGCCCACCGCCTCTCTCGCCCGTTCCCAGGTGGCCGACGGGGTCGGGTTCCCGGACGCGGGTGAACGGCGGGCGACGACTCGCCGACGGAACGGTGCCCCTGGTGCGCGTCGGCGGGGTCGCGAGGACGGTGGGCGCCGTGGACGCTGCAACCGTCATCCTCGTGCTGGTGGTCGTCGTCGCGCTCGCGTTCGACTTCACGAACGGGTTCCACGACACGGCGAACGCGATGGCCACGTCCATCGCCACGCACGCGCTGCCCCCGAAGGCGGCCGTGACCCTCTCCGCGGTGCTCAACCTGGTGGGCGCCTTCCTCTCCGTCGAGGTGGCGCTGACCGTCACCAACGCCGTCGTGCGGATCCAGGAGTCCGACGGCGCCCCCAGCCCCGACCTCGTGCAGGACGGGGGCGAGGCGCTGCTGCTCATCGTCCTGACCGGGCTGGTCGGGGCGATCGTCTGGAACCTGCTGACCTGGCTGCTCGGCCTGCCGTCGAGCTCCTCGCACGCGCTGTTCGGCGGGCTGATCGGCGCGACGGTCGCCGGGCTCGGCTGGGGCGCGGTGCACTGGACGGGCGACGGCGGCGAGCCGGACGGGATCCTCGGCAAGGTCGTGGTCCCCGCGGTGGCGTCGCCCGTCATCGCGGGCGTGGTCGCGGCGACGGGCACCTGGTTCGTGTACCGGATCACCGTCGGCGTCGCCGCGCGGTACACCGAGCGCGGGTTCCGCTGGGGCCAGATCGGCTCCGCCTCGCTGGTGTCGCTCGCGCACGGCACGAACGACGCGCAGAAGACGATGGGCGTGATCACGCTCGCGCTCATCGCCTCCGGCCACTGGGCCAGCACGACGGCGATCCCGCTGTGGGTCAAGGTCTGCTGCGCGCTCGCCATCGCGCTCGGCACCTACCTCGGCGGGTGGCGGATCATCCGCACGCTCGGCAAGGGCCTCATCGACATCGCCCCGCCGCAGGGCATGGCCGCCGAGACCGCCTCCGCCGCGACGATCCTGGTGTCCAGCCACCTCGGCCTGCCGCTGTCCACGACCCAGGTCACGACCGGGTCGGTGCTCGGCGCGGGCGTGGGCCGGCCGGGCGCGACCGTGCGGTGGCGCGTCGCGGGGCGGATGGGCGTCGCGTGGCTCATCACGATGCCCGCGGCGGGCCTGGTCGGCGCCGCGACGTGGTTCCTCGCGCAGGTGCTGGGCGGCGGGGTGCTCGGGGCGGTCGCGGTCGTCCTGGTGCTCGTGGCGCTGAGCGGCGCGATGTACGTGCGGTCGCGGCGGGACGCCGTGCACGCGGGCAACGTCAACGACGACTGGCAGGAGCCGGCGCGCGAGCGCCGCCCGGCCACGGCGGGAGAGGTGCGCTGATGCTCGCGACCGAGACGGGGGTGCTCGGCCAGGTGCTTCTGGTGTCGCTGGTGCTGGGCGCCGGCCTGCCGGTCCTGTTCGGGCTGGGCCTCCGTGCCTCGGCGTGGGGCGCGGGCGGCGACGCCGAGGAGCACGCGGCCGGCGAGGCGCCGCGTCCGCACCCGCTCGGGCGGGTCCTCGCCGTGCTGTGCTTCGCGCTCGCCGTGGCCGGGGTGGTGCTCGGCATCACCGTCGTCGTGGCGTCCGGGCTCGGCTACGAGGTGAGCCTCGGCGGCGCGCCGCTGCTGGTCGAGAAGTCGTGAGGGGCGCGTCATGACCGACACGGAGACGGGAACCTGGCCCACGCGGGTGCTGCGCTGGCTGCGCGCGGGGTACCCCGCGGGCGTGCCCCAGCAGGACTACGTGGTGCTGCTGGGGCTGCTGCGGCGGTCCCTCACCGACGTCGAGGTGCACCAGATCGCGGGCGACCTCGCCGTGCTGGCCAGCCGGGGCGCGGAGATCACCACCGCCGACGTCGAGCGGATGGTCGGGGCGGCCACGCTCGACGCGGCGTCCGAGGAGGACGTGGCGCGGGTGTCGGCGCACCTCGCGCGGGGCGGGTGGCCGCTCGCGGGGCCGAGCGCGCCCGGGTAGGTGGCGGCGCGAACCCCCGCCGGGCCGTAGCCGGAGGCTTTCCCACCGGACCGGACGCGTCCGGTGGGTGGCAGCGGGAACGAGCCCACGGTGGTTCCTCCCCCGGCTAGCGTGGCGGCATGTTCGAGCTCACGGCGACCTCGGTCGCGTTCGCCCTCGTCGCGTGGATCGTCCCGGCCGCCGTCGTCGCGCTGGTCCTCTACGCGGTCGTGCGCCGCGGGGTGCGCGACGGGATGCTCGACGCGCGGCGGGTCGACGCGCGGGAGGCGGCGGAGCGCCGCGTGCATACGGCCGGCGACGGTCCGGCCGGGGCCGCCCCGCCGCACCCCGGCACGCCCCCCGCCTGAGCCGGGTGCCGGGGTCAGCCCGGGATCTCGCGGACCAGGACGACGCTGTCGTAGGTCTTGTCCGGCCACCGGATGACGTCGCGCTCGGCGAAGCCCCAGCGCCGGTACAGGTCGAGCAGGTCGGCGGCCGGCTCGGCCGTGTCGACGCCGATCGCCGTCACCCCGTGCGCGGCGGCGTGGGCCAGTGCCGCGTCCCGGAGCCTGCGGGCCAGCCCCCGCCCGCGGTGCGCGGGGTCGACGGCCATCTGGTTGAGCCAGCCCCGGCCGGGTGCGGCGGCCTCGGGTGTCAGCCCCTGGAGGTACCGGGCAGGTGGCAGGGACAGGGTGAGGGTCCCGACCGGCGCCCCGCCGTCGGCCAGGACGAACGTCGGCCCCGCCTCGGCGCGCCACCGGGTCAGCTCGACGTCCTGGGTGGCCGCGGTGAAGTTGAGGCCGCGCTCGGCGAGCCCGGCGTACGAGCGGTGCAGCAGCTCGGTGAGCGCCTCGGCGTCGGACGGCACGTAGGGGCGCAGGTCGAGGGGCACGTCCGCCACGGTAGCGAGGCGTGGGCCGGACTCCGGCACCTGGGGACGGCACCTACGGACGCGGGTCGACGCGCCGCCACGCCTTCGCGTCGCGGCGGGTCCCCGTCCCGGCCGCGCACCGCGGGCAGACCCGCCCGACGGCGTCCGCGTGCCGACCCGTGGCGGGCTGCACGTCCGCCCACCGCACGTGCGGGAACCGCTCGAGCGCCGAGCGGTGCAGCGACAGCCCGCACACCGTCTCGTTGCGCGCGGGTTCCCAGGCGTGCACCTCCCCGGCGGGGACGCGGACGCCGTCGGGGTCGGTCCACCGGCTGGACGCGGCGACTGCCGCGGATCGCGGACGGGACACCCGACCGACGCCAGCCCGGGGCGGGGACGCCGGCACGTGGGCGGACGGCGCCCCGAGGGCGGTACCGCGCGGACGGATGCGGCGCTGGCCCGCGCCCGGCCGGCCGTCGCCGTGCCGGCCGGTGCCGGACGGCCGGACGCGCACACCGCTGGTCGTCAGACCGCGGGCGTCGCCCCGTCCAGCACGAACCGCACCGTGCGGTCGGTGACGGACACCTCGTCGAGCCGCACCCGGACGTCGGTCCCGAGCGGCAGCGCGGCGCCCGCCACGCGCCCGCGCACGGCGGGGTCCCGGAGCTGCACGACGCCGGTCTCCCCGCCGTCCCGGACGTCCACGACCACGCCGTCGAACTCCTCGCCGACGCGGGAGGACAGCAGCGCCGCCTCGACGAGGTCGACGCAGCCCCGCTCGTACGCGGACGCGCGCCGGTCCCCGGCCGCCATCAGCGCGGGCAGGTCCGGCAGCGCCTCCCGCGCCCACCCCGGCACCTCGACGCCGGCGGACACGGCCAGGCACACCTCGCCGACGAACCGGTCGACCAGCCGCCGGAGCGGCGCCGTGGCGTGCGCGTAGGGGGCACCGATCGCGGCGTGCAGCGGCTGCTCGGGCGGCGCGCCGTCGAACGCGACGTACGCGGCCCCGCGGAGCAGCGTGGTCGCCTCGGTGAGCAGGGCGGCGTGCGCGGGGACGCCCGCGTCGAGCGCGCGGACGACCGCGGCGTGGTCGGCCCCCGCGGGCCACGCGACCCCCAGCGCGCGGGCCGCGGACCGCAGCCGCTCGACGTCGCGCGGGTCGGCGGGCGGCAGGGTGCGCAGGACCCCGACCCGGGCGTCGAGCATCAGACCCGCCGCGCACATGCCGGTGAGCAGCGAGACCTGAGCGTTCCACTCCTCGACCGGCAGGGTCGCCCGGCTGGTGAGGGTCCACCGCCCCCGGGCGTCGACCTCGACGACCTGCTCGGGCGTGGGCAGGGTCAGCCCGCCGCGCGCGACCTCGGCGGCCTGCCGCAGCCGGCCGACGGCGCGGAGCAGGACCAGGGTGTCGTCGGCGGTGCCGTCGTCGAGCGCCCGCTGCGCGCCCTCGTAGGTGAGCTGGGCGCGGCTGCGGACGGTCGCGCGGCGGACGTCGACGTCGGTCGGCGTGCCGTCGGCGTCCAGGTCGATCTGCCACAGCAGCGCGGGCGTCCTGGCCCGGGAGGAGGCTCGCGGCACCCTCGGACAGCTCCGGCGGGTGCAGCGGGGTGCGGCCGTCGGGGGCGTACAGCGTGACGACGCGGCGGCGGGCCTCGGCGTCGACGGCGCCACCCGGGCGGACCCAGGCGGCCACGTCGGCGATGGCGTACCGCACCCGGTAGCCGGCCCCGCGGCGCTCGAGGTGCACGGCCTGGTCCAGGTCCCGGGAGCCCTCGGGGTCGACGGTGACGAAGGGGACGTCGGTCGCGTCGACGCTGGCGGGCGCACCGGCGGGGGCCGGGGCCGGGCCGGCGGCGAGCACGGCGTCGACCTCGGCGCGCACGTCGGCCGAGAACGAGGCGGGGACGTCGAGCTCGGCGCGCAGGGCGTCGAGGCCGGAGCGGACGTCGGCGTCGACCCGGCGGGTGTCGTCGGCGGCGGTCGGCGCGGGGCGGAGGCGGACGTGGCGTCGGGGCACCCGGCGAGCCTAGGGCGGGACGCGGCCGGGTGCTCGAGCTGCCGGCGTCGGCGTCGGCGTCGGCGTCGAGGGCACCACGTGATCAGGCGTCGCCCGCTCCCGTCAGCCCGAGCGCGGCCAGCATCGCGGGTACACGCACGGCCAGAGCCGCCCACATCACGTCGTCGTTGACCTTGTCGTCGTGGTGCGCGACCAGGTTCCGCATCCGCGAGATGGCGACCCACGGGACCTCGTCGTGGGTCGCCTTGTACGACTCGGGCAGCTTCTCGACCACGGTCGCGACCTTGATCAGCACACGTTCCCCGGCGTTGCGCAGCATCCTGCCCTCCGGTGTGTCGGCGAGGTACGCGTCGCGCCCCCGGTCGACCACGTACCGCGCCTCCAGCCCGAACATCCGGAGGTCGGCGAGACGTCGGGCGACCCGCTCCTGGTCCGTCACAGGGCGACCGACTCGCCGCGGGCGCGGTCGGCCACCGCTCCGCTCGATCCCGCCGAGACGACGTCGACCGGAACGGTGAGCAGCTCCTCGAGGTCCGACTGCAGCGCGAGCAGGTCGACGATGTCCCGCCCGTCCTCGAACGCGACCATCAGGTCCAGGTCGGACCCCGGCGCGTCGGTGCCGTGAGCCACCGACCCGAAGACCGCCGCGTCCCTGCCGCCGTGCTTGCGGACAGCCGCTGCGACCGCGGCGCGCCTGCGCTCCAGCGCCACGGACGGCCGGAGCGGCAGCGCGGCGAGCAGTGCCGCTGCCGACGCCTCGGTGGCAGGTCTGCGTCCGGACTCGATGGCCGAGATGAGCGGTTGCGCCACGCCGGACGACTGCGACAACGCGCGCTGCGACAGGCCCAGCAGCGCCCGCCGCGCTCGGACCAGGTCACCGACCGGTCGATCGCTCATGCCCCCACGATAACAACGACGTGATCACGCGTCATCGCCCTGCGGACGCCACCGCGCCGAGGCCCTGGAGCTCCAGGACCGCCGAGCGGACGGCCGCCGCCGGCACCGCGTCGCCCGACGCCAGCGCGGCCGCGACGGTGGGCGGGACGTCGGGGTCGGAGCACAGCACGACGGGCGCGTCGGCCGCGGACGTCGGCAGCCGTCCGTGGCTGCCGGCGACCCGCGCCGGGTCCAGCGGGGTGGTCGACATGGCGTACCGCAGCCCGACTTTCTTCTTCGCCAGGTTCAGCCCCGCGCGGGCCTTCGCGGCGCCGTCGGCGAAGAACAGCTCGGCGGGGTCGTAGCCCGGCTTGCGGTGGATGTCGACGCCGCGGGCGTAGTCGGGCGCCCGGTCGTCGTCGAGCCAGAAGTAGTACGTGAACCACGCTCCCGGCTCGGCCACGACGACGAGCTCGCCGGACCGCTCGTGGCCGAGGCCGTACCGGGCCTGCGCCGCGCGGTCGAGCACCTCGTCGACCCCCGGGACCCCCCGCAGCAGCGCCGCGACCCGGGGGACGTCGGCGGGGTCGGCGACGTAGACGTGCGCGACCTGGTGGTCGGCGACGGCGAACGCCCGCGAGGTCCACGGGTCGAGCTGCTCGCCGCTGGCCTGGGTGTAGACGTGCAGCAGCCCCTCCTCGCGGAGCAGCCGGTTGAGGTGCACCGGCCGGGACGCCGGCTCGATGCCGTACTCCGACACCGTGAGCACCGTGGTGCCGCGCGCCTCGGCGTCGTCCAGCAGCGGGGTGAGGGCACGGTCGAGCTCGGCCGCCGCGGCGTCGGCGCGCGGGTCCAGCGGCCCGAACCGCTGCAGGTCGTAGTCGAGGTGCGGGACGTACGCCAGGGTCAGGTCCGTGGGCCGGGTCGCCATGAGGTGCCGGGTGGCGGCCACGATCCACTCCGTCGACGCGATCGACGCGGTAGGGCCCCAGTACTGGAACAGCGGGAAGTCACCCAGCCGCTCGACGAGCTCGTCGTGCAGGGCCGGTGGCCGGACGTAGGCGTCCGGCGACTTGCGGCCGTCCGCGTGGTAGACCGGCCGGGGCGTGACGGTGACGTCGGTGGACATCCCCATCGCGTACCACCAGCAGACGTTGGCGGCGGTGTACCCGGGCTCGGCCCGCCGCGCGGTCTCCCAGACCTTCTCCCCCGCGACCAGCCGGTTGTGCTGCCGCCAGAGGTGCACCTCCCCGAGGTCGCGGAAGAACCAGCCGTTGCCGACGATCCCGTGCCCCGAGGGCGCGAGGCCGGTGAGCATCGTCGACTGCACGGAGCAGGTCACGGCGGGGAGCACGGTGCGCAGGCCGGCGCGCCAGCCGCCGTCGGCAAGCCGGGACAGCCGCGGCATGTGCGCGAGGGCGCGCGGGGTGAGCCCGACGACGTCGAGCAGGAGCAGGGGCCTCATGCGGTCCTCCGGGTCGTGAGGTCGTGGCCGGCCGCGTCCGAGCCGGTGCCCGCGTCCGCGTCCCACCACGACCCGCGGTCCAGGTGGTCGACCGCCCAGCGCATCTCGGCGGCGATGCCGGCCACCAGGTCGTCGGCGGCGCGGGCCGCGAGCTCGTCCGGCAGGACGGCCCAGGTGTAGGTCTCGACGTCCAGGTGCGCCGCGTCGCCGTGCGGGCCGCGCAGGACGGCGGTGACGGCGTCGCGCAGGACGTCGGTGGTGGCCTGGAGCGGGGCCGCGGGCCGGGCGTGCAGCGGGACGTGCACGTGCACCCGCCAGGGGCCGGCGCCGGGCAGGCCGCGGTCGGGGTCGAGCGCGTCCGGCAGGTCGTCGGCCGGGTGCACGGCTCCCCCGCTGCGCTCGCGCACCTGGTGCAGGTACCGCGGCTCGGCGAACCGGGCCACGGCGGCCCGCGTCGCCGGGTCGGCGGGGTCCGCGACGTGCAGGGCGGCCGACGCCTGCACCTTGACCACCCGGAGCCCGGCCTGCCGGATGCGCCGGACGGCGGCGACCGGGTCGGCGAACGACACGGCGAGGTGGCAGGTGTCGAGGCAGACGCCGACGTGCTCGGGGTCGATCTCCGCGGGGCCGGTGCCGAGGCGGGGCTCGAGCCAGCCGACCACGTCGGCGACGGTGTCGAGGACGCAGCCGGGCTCGGGCTCGACCGCGAGCCGCACGGTGCGGCCGGTGCGGGCGGCCAGGTCGCGCAGCCCCGCGGAGACCGCGGCGAGGGCGGCGGTGGCCGCGGCGTCGTCGACGGCGGACCACGGCTCGCGCCAGGCGAGCGGGAGGGTCGAGATGGAGCCGTCGACGCCGTCGGGCAGCAGGTCGGACAGCACCTCCGCGCACGCCAGCGTGTACGCGGCGCGGGCCGGGTCCGCCCAGGTCGGGGTGTACACGGCGTGCTTGACCACCTGGGCGTGGAAGCCGCCGTACGGGAAGGCGTTGAGGGTGTGCACGGTCAGCCGGTGCGCGGCGAGCGCGGACCGGAGCCGGTCGCGGTCGTCGGGGCTCGCGGCCAGCCGGTGCGCGAGGCCGGCGGGCAGCCACAGGCCGACGCCGAGGGTGTCGAGCCCGGCGGCCTCGCGCACGGGCCCGGCGTACCGGTCGAGCTGGGCCAGGACCCCGTCGAGGTCCTCGGCCGGGTGGACGTTGGTGCAGTATGACAGCGGCATCGTCACGCGCGCACCCCCCGCAGCACGGAGGAGCCCTCGAAGGTCGCCGGCGCGGGGACCTCGCCCGCGACGAACCCGGGGACGGGGTCGAGCACGAGGTTGCCGGACTGCCCGTAGAACTCGACGGGGTTGCGCCAGAGCACGCGGTCGACGTCGTCCTCGGTGAAGCCCTGCTCCCGCATGGTCATGCCGGTGCGCCAGGTCTTGAGCGGGTCCGATCGGCCCCAGTCGGCCGCGGAGTTCACGATCATCCGCTCGGTGCCGTACTCCCGCAGGATCGCGACCATGCGGGTCTCGTCCATCTTCGTGTCGGGGTAGATCGAGAACCCGGCCCAGGCGCCCGCGTCACGCACGGCGGCGACGGTCGTCTCGTTGAGGTGGTCGACGAGGACGCGCTCCGCGGGCAGGCCCGACTCGCGGACGACGTCGAGGGTGCGCCGGGTGCCGGCCTGCTTGTCCCGGTGCGGGGTGTGTACGAGGACGGGCAGGTCGGCGTCGAGCGCGAGGGCCAGCTGCCGGGTGAAGGCCTCGTCCTCGGCCGGGGTCATGGCGTCGTAGCCGACCTCGCCGACCGCGACGACGCCGTCCTTCGCGAGGTAGCGCGGGATGAGGTCGAGGACCTCGGTGCACCGCGGGTCGTTCGCCTCCTTCGGGTTGAGCGCGATCGTCGCGTGGTGCCGGATGCCGAACTGCGCGGCCCGGAACCGCTCCCAGCCGAGCAGCGCGTCGAAGTAGTCGACGAACGAGCCGACGCTCGTGCGCGGCTGGCCCAGCCAGAAGGCCGGCTCGACGAGCGCGCGGACGCCGGCGGCGTACATGGCCTCGTAGTCGTCGGTGGTGCGGCTGGTCATGTGGACGTGCGGGTCGAAGATGCGCATCACGGCTCCTCGGTCTCGGTGGTGCGTGCGGGGACGCCGGGCTGCGCCGGCGTGGTCAGACGGGCCAGGTCCTCGGGCACGGCGCGCCCGGCGGCGCGACGCTCGGCGGCGAGGTCGCGGGCCATGCGGGCGAGCTCGGCGTCCGCGCGGTCGTCCAGCGCGGCGACGGCGTCCAGGCTGGTGCCCTGGAACACGAGCTTCACCACCGCGTGCCGCCAGGTGTGCTGGTCGAGGTGGGCCGCGGCGAACGGGCCGACGGCCGCGGCTACGAGCGAGGTGTCGTTGGCCCGCAGCGCGTCGGCGGCCAGGTCGCGGCCGAGGGCGACGACGGGGCCCGGCAGAGCGGCCGGCTCCGAGACCTCGAGGGCGTCCAGGCCGCGCAGGACGCCGCGCCGCTCGGCGGTGTCGCCCTCGCGGTACAGGTCGGCGAGGTGCGCGGCCAGCCGGTCGCCGTCGCCGCGGTGCGCGTCGGCCAGGGCCAGGACGACGGCGGCGCGGGCGGCGTCGTCGACGGTCCCGTGCACGACGCCGGCCGGGTCGGTCGCGGGGCGCAGCGGCGTCCGGCCGACCCGCCGCCCCACCATCGGGAACGCCCGCTCGGCGGTCCGGGGGTCGCGGCGGACCCCGGCGAGGACGTCGGCGAGCCAGCCTGCGTGCGCGGCCCGGGCCGCGGCGACGACCGCGGTGACCGGCGGCGGGGCGGCCGCGGGCGCGGGGCCGGGGGCGGTCGCGCCGGCGGACGCGGGCGGGGCGGTGGTCGGTGCGGCGGGGTCGGACGACGTCGTCGGCGTCACGGTGTCACTCCCTCTCGGCGAGCGGGTTCGGGCAGGGGTGCGGGATCGGGCAGGGGTGCGGGGCTGCCGGCGCCGAGCCGCGCCCACGCCACCCGGATCGCGGCGGCCGCGTCGGCGACCTGCCGCGGCGCGTCCCACGAGTGCCGGGGCAGCTCGACGGCGACCACCCCGGCGTACCCGGCCGGACCCGCGGCGGCCCCGGCGAGCGCCGCCAGCGCCGCCGGCAGGTCGAGGTCGCCCTCGCCGAACGGCCGGTGGTCGTGGTGGGTGCGCGGCATGTCGTCGATCTGCACGTGGGCCAGGGACGAGCCCGCGGCGGCGAGGGCCCGGGTCACGCCGCCCGGCTCGACGACGAGGCAGTGCCCGACGTCGACCGTCAGGCCCAGCGCGGCCAGGTCCCCGAGGTCGGCGCGCAGCCGCAGGGCGTCGGCGACGGTCTCGACGTGCATCCCGGGCTCCGGCTCGAGGGCCAGCCGGACGCCGTGCTCCGCGGCGTGCCGCACGAGGCCGGGCAGGCGGTCGCGCAGCCGGTCGTCCGCCTCGGCCGACGTCACCCCGGCAGAGCGGACGCCCGAGAACAGCTGCACGGCGGGTGCGCCGAGTGCGGCGGCGACCTCGACCGCCCGGCGCAGGTAGGCGAGCCGCGGCGCCGCGTCGGCGTCGACGAGGGCGGGCGCGTGCTTCCGGCGCGGGTCGAGCAGGTACCGGGTGCCGGTCTCGACGACGACCCGCATCCCCCGGCCGTCGTGCGCGCGGGCGAGCCGGTCCCGCAGCGCCGCGAGGTCGGCGGCGGGCGCCCACGGGTCGAGGTGCGGGAAGCCGAGGGTGAGCGCGACGGCGTCGTAGCCGTGCTCCTCCAGCAGGTCGAGCGCCACGGGCAGGGGGTGGTCGCCGAGGCCGTTCGTGCCGTAGCCGAGCGCGAACGGCAGGGGCGCCAGGTCCGTGGCACCCGGTCCGGGGACCGAGCTCACGTCTCGCTCACCGCCCGCGGGCCCGTGGCCCGGCGGAGCAGCGCGCCGGCCGCGGCGACGGCGCCGAGCGCGAGCGCCGCGCCGGGGCGGCCGGCACCTGCGGTCCACGCGGCCTGCAGCGGGATCATCGCGCGGACGCCGGCGCCGGTCGCCGCGCGGGCGGCCGGGGCGGTCGGGGTCCGCGCGGCCCGGGCCTGCGCGGGGACGCACTGCGCGAGGTAGGCGGCCAGCGCCACCACGGTGGCGGCGCGCGCGCCGAGCCCGGTGCCCGTGCACCCGACGGAGCCCGGGGCACCCACCAGGGCCGCTCCCGCCACCACGAGGGAGGCCGCGGCGACCGCACCCGCCGTCGCGCGGGTGCTGCCGTGCACCTCGCCGCGGGACAGCAGCGTGACCCCCGCGGTGTGCGCGGCCACCGCCGCCGCGGCCGGGGCGGCGGCCCGCAGGCGCCCGACCCCCGCGCCGAGCAGCACGTCGAGGCCCCGGCACGCCGCCATCGCGATCGGGCCGGCGACGGTGTCCTTGAGCCGGGCGTCGTAGAGCCAGACGGCCGCGGCGAGCGGCACGGCCACCGCCAGGGCGCGTCGCCCGCCGCCCGCCGCGGCGAGGGCGAGCCCGGCTGCGCCGAGCCCTCCGGCGACGCCCAGCGCCTGCCGCGGGGCGACCCGGCCCGACGGGATCGGGCGCTCGGGGCGCTCGACGGCGTCGACCCCACGGTCCGCCCAGTCGTTCAGCGCCATGCCGCCCGCGTACAGGCACGCCGAGGCGAGCGGCAGCACCGCGCGGCGGCCGGTCAGCGGGTGCCCGGCAGCCGAGGCCCCCGCCACCGTGTCGCCGAGCACCGTCAGGACGGCGGGCGCGCGCACCAGCTCGAGGTGGTCGCGCACGCGGGCGGGCAGCCCGGACCGCGCGGACGGGGACGGCTGCGGGCCCGGGTCGTCCGCCGCGGGCCGGCCGTCGAGCGAGCGGACCACCGGCACGGCGGTCGCCACGCCCGCGCTGGCCGGCGCAGGCTCCCCCGGCACGCTCTCCCCCGGCGCGGCCGCCCCCAGCACGGCCACACCGCCGGCGCCCGCCCGCACCGACCCGGCCGGCACGCCCGCCGTCACGCCGCCAGCCCCTGGGCCCAGCGCACGAGGTCGCCGGCCTGGTCCGCGGCCGCGTGCCGGTCGGAGCCCCACGGGTCCTTGAAGAAGAACCCGAGCTCCGGCACCACCCCGGCCGCACCGCCGGCGTGTGCCAGGGCGAGCAGCCGGGCGAGGTCGAGCACCATCGGTGCCGCGAGCATGGAGTCGTACGCGGACCACGTGGTCTGCAGGGTGATCCGTGAGCCGAGGAACCCCTCGGCGTGCACGTGGTCCCAGGCCACCTTGACGTCCCCCAGGTCGGGCACGTGGTCGATGTGCAGCGGCGTCACGTCGGAGCCGGTGAGGTCGCGCAGCCCGCGGGTCTTGGAGGCGAGCTTGGACCGCACGGCCTCGGGGTCGGCGAGGGTGGCGCCGTCGCCGCCGCCGAGCAGGTTGGTCCCGGCCCAGGACAGCACCCGCAGGCCCCGGTCGGCGAACGCCGGCGCGAGCACCGTGCGCAGCCAGGTCTGCCCGGTCTTGCCGTCCTGCCCCGCGACGGGCACGCCGGCCTCGGCAGCGAGGGCCTGCAGGGCGGGCAGCCCCAGGCCGGCGGACGGCGTGAACCCGGCGTAGGACGCGCCCGCGAGCACGGCGGCGTACGCGGCGACGGACGACGGCGGCAGCACGACGCGCCCGGGCTCCTGCACCGCCGCGACGAGGGCCGCCGGGTCGTCGTGGGCGGGGGTCGGGTGCGCGGGCGGCTCGGTGGACGACACGTCGACGACCACGACGCGCGCGAGGTCGTGCCGCGCGGCGAACCCGGTGATGTCCCCGGCCAGCCGCTCGGCGACCTGCTGCTGCGACCCGCCCGGGACCAGGGGGCCGCGGTGCCCGGGCCTGACCTCCGCGTCGGCGGCGTCGAGGGCGTGCGCGGTGGCGGCGAGCAGCGGCGCCGGGATCATCCCGGCGTCGACGAGCGCCTCGGCGCGCTTGGCCAACGACACGTCGCTGACGTCGTGCCCGCCGACGACGAGGTCGCCCCACCCGGGCAGCGGCAGGCCGTCGAAGGCCGGCGCCGCCGTGACGCAGCCCGCGGCCCCGGCGTGCCCGGCGGCGAGCGCGGCGAGGCCGAGCGCGGCGGTCGTGCCGACCGACCCGCGCGCGCCCACGAGCCAGAGCCCGGTGCGCGCGCGGGCGTCGGCGGTCACGCGTCGCCCTTGGTCGAGAACGCCGCGTCGAAGGCGGCCTCCGGGGCGTCGAACGCGAGCCGCTTGACGAACGCCAGGGCCTCCGGCGCGCCGAGCAGCCGGTCCATGCCGGCGTCCTCCCACTCGACGGAGATCGGGCCGGTGTAGCCGATGGTGTTGAGCACCCGGAACGCGTCCTCCCAGGGGACGTCGCCGTGGCCGGTCGAGATGAAGTCCCAGCCGCGCCGCGGGTCCGCCCACGGCAGGTGCGAGCCGAGCCGGCCGTTGCGGCCGTTGCCCATCCGCTTCTTCGTGTCCTTGCAGTCGACGTGGTAGATCCGGTCCCGGAAGTCCCAGAGGAACGCGACCGGGTCGAGGTCCTGCCAGACCATGTGGCTCGGGTCCCAGTTCAGGCCGAACGCCTCGCGGTGCCCGATCGCCTCCAGGGTGCGGACCGTCGTCCAGTAGTCGTACGCGATCTCGCTCGGGTGCACCTCGTGCGCGAACCGCACGCCGACCTCGTCGAACACGTCGAGGATCGGGTTCCACCGGTCGGCGAAGTCCTGGTAGCCCGCCTCGATGACGGCGGCCGGCACGGGCGGGAACATCGCCACGTACTTCCAGATCGACGACCCGGTGAAGCCGACGACCGTGTCGACGCCGAGCTTCGCCGCGATCCGCGCGGTGTGCTTCAGCTCCTCGGCGGCGCGCTGCCGGACGCCCTCGGGGTCGCCGTCGCCCCACACCCGCGCGGAGAGCATCTCCTCGTGCCGCAGGTCGATGGGGTCGTCGCAGACGGCCTGGCCCTTGAGGTGGTTGGAGATGGCCCAGACCTTGAGGTCGTACCGGTCCAGGATCTCGAGCCGGGAGGCGACGTAGGCGTCGTCGTCCCAGCGCCACGGGTCGAGGTGGTCGCCCCAGCAGGCGATCTCGAGGCCGTCGTAGCCCCACTCGGACGCGAGCCGGGCCACCTCCTCGAACGGCAGGTCGGCCCACTGGCCGGTGAACAGGGTGATCGGGCGGGTCATGTCGGTCTCCTCGTCGAGAGCGGAACGTCGATGCTGCGGGGCGCCGGGGCGCGGCGTCCAGGGGTGGGCGCCTCAGGTCATGTCGTGGCCCCCTGGCGGGCGAGGGCGTCGGCGACGGCGGCGTCGACCGCGCGCTGGTGCCGGGCCCTCCGCCGGCGGCCGGCGAGGACGCGCAGGGCGACGAGCGCGACGACCAGCGCGAGCGCGCCGATCAGGGCCCACGGCACCGCCCAGGCGGCCGCGGCGGCGGTGACGCCGGGGACGGCGGGCGCGGCGTCGGCGGCCGCGGCGCCGGGCAGCGCGACCACCTCGCCGCCGAGGGCGATCGTGGCGGTGGTCCGCACCAGCGGCCACACGCCGTCGACCCGGACGCTGCGCTGCACGGACGCACCGGGGATGAGCTCGGGGACGTCGACGGCGGCGGCACGGGCCCGGCCGAGGCCGAACAGCCCCGCGACCTGCACCTGCTCGGTCGGCGCGACGCGCGAGTTGCCGGTGTTCGTCACGGTGAACGTCACGGTCGCGGCGCCCGGGGCGACCGGGTTGCCGCCGGCGTCGTAGTCGACGCGCAGGCCGGAGACGGCCAGCGCCGGCGCCAGGTCGCCCTGCACCCGCAGGTGCACCCGGGAACCCAGCCGCCGGTCGACCGAGACGCCCGCGGCGTTCTCGACCAGCAGGCTGGACACGATGCCCGCGGCGTAGTCGCCGGGCTGGGCGTCCTCGGGGACGGTCAGGGTGAACGGGACCTCGGCGGCGGCGCCGGGCTCGAGGACGATCTCGGGCGTCTCGACCTGCACCCAGGCGCCGAGCGCGGTCGACTCCTCCCCCGCGCCCAGCACGTCGAGGGTGCCGTCGGCGGTGAGGAAGCCGTCGGCCGCGTACACGTCGAGGGCGAGCGGGGCGTCGCCCTTGTTCGTCACGACGAGGGCGTCGGCGAGGGTCCCGCCGGGCGGCAGGGAGTACGCGAAGTTCGGGCGAGCGGCGCCGTGCACGGTGTCGGCCGGGCGCACGCCCCAGGTGACCTGGGTGCTCGCGGCGGCGGGGTCCGCGGCGGCGGGGTCGGTCGCCGGGTCGGCGGCCGGGGCGGCCGGGGCCGGGTCCGCGGCGGCGGGCGCCACCAGCGGGACCGTGCGCGTGGCCGGGGCGGCACCGACGGCGGGCAGCGCGCCGCCCAGCGCGAGGGCGACGGCGGCCGCCAGCGCGGCGAGGGCGGCGGGGACGCGGGTCGGGGTCACGGCGGGGCCTCCGGGTCGACGGTGACGACGGGTGCGGGTGGTGCGGCGGTGGTGCCGCCCCCGCCCGCCCGGGACGAGGACCGGGCGGGCGGGGACGGGGACTGCGGGTCGGCGTCAGCTGAGCGCGGTGAGCGTCAGCGTGGCCGTGTAGGTGCCCTGCGGGGCGTCGAGCGGGAGCTGCAGGTCGAGGTCGGCCCCGACGAGGGACGAGCCGCGGGCGTGCCCGGTCTCGGCCTCGGCGAGGGTGCGGGCCACGGACAGGCCGTCGCCCTCCTCGAACCCGGACGGCACCGCGGGCCCGGCCACGGCGTCGCCGCCGTTCTCGAGCACCTCGGGCGTCCAGCCCAGGTACTTCGACGACAGGGTCTCGCCCCCGGCGACGAAGTCGCTGACCTGCGCGGTGATGGACCACTCCGGGTCGCCCGCGCGGGTGTCCTGCACGCGCACCGGGACGATCTCGCCGGTGGCCCGGTACCGGTCCTCGAGCTCCTCGGCGACGCCGAGGTTGACGAGGCCGGAGGTGCCCTCGAGCGACCAGACGAGCTCGCCCGCCCGCTGCTCCGGCACGGTGACGGCCAGGGCCTGGTCGCCGGCGGCCACGGAGCCCGGCGCCTCGCCGGTGTGGTCGCCGTCGACGCCGCCCGCGGTGTTGCCCGGGCCGAACGCGGCGGCCGGGTCGTTGTCCGCGAGCCGGATGGTGCCGAGGACCGTGGTTCCGGCGACCCGCAGGTTCGCGGTGTTGCCGGTGAGCACCAGGTCGCCGCCCACGGTGTTGCCGAACGTGTCCGCCGCGCCGTCCGCGGTGGCGCCGACCAGCACGTCCCGGCTGGAGCCGGTGACCGACAGGGTGCCGCCGACGACGGCCCCGGCGACGTTCACGCCCCAGTCGGAGTCGGCGATCGCCACCTCGCCCTTCACGCCGGTCTGCAGCAGGTCGACGTAGGTCGCCGCCTGCGTGGTCAGACCGCCCCCGATGGACGAGCCGGTGACCTCGACGTCGAGACCGCCGGCCGCCACGCTGCCGCCGACCTCGAGGTCGTTGAGGTAGAGGAAACCGACGCGCGAGCCCGTCGTGTAGGCGCTGACGTCGCCGTCGACCCGGGTGCCGTCCAGCAGGACGCCGTACGCGTCGGTGGCGACGACGTCGCCGGTGACGGTCACCGACGTGGCGTCGAGCCAGGCGTCGGCGCCGACGGTGATGGAGCCCTCGACCGTCGCGCCGGCGAGCACGCAGTCCGCGCCGGCCGGGACGACGAGGTCCCCGGTGATGGTCTGGTCCCCCAGGTCGGCGGTGCAGTCGGTCGAGGCCGCCTGCGCCACCGTGCTGCCCAGGGCCACGAGCCCGAACGCGCCCACGAGAGCGGCGGGCACCGAGTAGATCCGCTTCATGTCCGTGTCTCCTTCTCGCTCAGCCGCGCAGGCCGGCGATGGCGTCGTAGCTGCGGTCGGCGTTGCCGAGGGAGTTCAGCGGGTTCGGCGGCTCGGCGACCGTCGAGGCGTTGTCCTGCTCGTACAGCCCGAAGTGCTGGCCGCGCGTGCGGAGCTGGGACAGGAACTGCTGGTACGGCAGGTCGCCGGCGCCGAACTCGATGATGTCGTAGCCGTTGGCGCTGGCCTCGTTGGCCTTGCCGTCCTTGAGGTGCAGCAGCGGGTAGCGCCGCGGGTTGCGCAGGACGTAGTCGACCGGCTCGAACCCCGGGTACTTGTGCTGCCCGACGTACGCCCAGTAGATGTCCATCTCCAGGTAGACCAGGTCCGGGTCGGTGTTGTCGTAGAACACGTCGTAGAGCCGGACCGACGGGTCGACCGGGTCGAACCGGAACTCGCCGTCGTGGTTGTGCTGGTAGATCTTCATGCCCGCGGCCTTGACCTGCTCGCCCCAGCCGTTCCACTCCTCCGCGGCGGCGAGGTAGCCCTCCTTCGTCGCGGTGTTCGTGGGCGCGTTGCCGGTGCCGAGGTGCGGCATGCCGAGGGTGTGCGCGATGTCGATCTGGTTGGCGAGGTCGGTGCGCAGCAGCTGGGTGCTGACGTGCGAGCCGACGGCCTTGAGGCCGTTGTCGTCGAGCAGCTGGCGGATCTCCGCCGGGGTGATGGCGCCGACGTTGCCCTGCGTGTAGCCGGCGAACTCCACCTCCGCGTACCCGATCCGGCCGAGCTCCTCGAACACGGCCCGGAAGCCGAGCGAGCTGACCTTGTCGCGGATCGTGAACAGCTGGATGCCGATGCGGTTGGCCGGGACCAGGCGGGTCCGCCCGGTCGTGGGCGCGGCCGCGGGCGCGAGGCCGGCGGCCGAGGCCCCGGAGGCGCCGAGGGCGGTCCCGAGCCCCACGGCCACCGTGGAGGCGCCGAGCGCCTTCATCAGGGACCGCCGGCTCATCGGCCGGGCGGGGATCGAGGCGTGCTGGTGCGTGCTCATGTCTCTCCTTCGAGACGGCCGGGCCCCGGGCGGGTCTGCTCGCGCAACCCCGCCCGGGCACCGGCGCGCGGTCAGCTGCGGACGGTGAGGGTGGTGCTCGTGGTGGAGCCGGAGATGCCGGCCGTGCCGCCGTAGGCGACGTCGACCTTGTAGGTGCCCTCGGGCAGGCGCCCGAGGGAGACGACGCTCGCGCCGGAGGCGTCGAGGGTCCCGGTGAGCGTGGCGACGGTCTGGTTGTTGCGCTTGACCGTCACCGTGACGTCCCCGGCGGCGGCGACGCCGCTGCCGGTGGTCACCTGGACGGTGGCCTTGGCGGCGACGGCGGGCTTGACCGGGTTCGGCGACACCGTCGCGGCCACCGTGGAGGTGGTGCGCGCCACCGTGAGGCGGACGGTGCCGGCCGAGGGCTTGAACACCTCGCCGCCGACGAAGGACGCGGTCACCGTGTGGGTGCCGACGCCCAGGGCCGGGTCGAGGGCGACGACGGCGGTGCCGTCCTCGCCGAGGGCGCCCCGCCCGACCTCGGTCTCGCCGACGGTCAGCACGACCTCGCCGGAGGCGACGCCCTCGGCCGCGGAGACCGCGACCGTGACCTCGCCGGGGGCGCCGAACGGCACCCGCCCCGCGGCCACGGCGGCCGTGGTGGTGGTGTCGACGGTGGGCTCTTCCGGGGCCTCGAGGTCGATGGTGAACTGCACCGACCCGACCTCGGAGACCAGACCCTGGGTGTCGGTGGCCCGGTACCGCAGGTCGTACGCGCCGCTCTCGGAGAACGTCACGCCGTACTGCTGGTTCGCCGCGAGGTTCGTCCAGGTGGCCCCGCCGTCGCGCGAGTACTGCACGCTGGCGAGCGCCCCGTTGTCCGCGGCCTGCACGGCGAACCGCACCGGCTCGGTGAAGACGCCGCCGGCACCGGTGGGCGCCGCCGGGGTCAGGGTGTGCGCCACGGTGGGGGCGGCGGTGTCCGCGACACCGGGGCCGACCATCGTGATCGCGTCCACGGCCAGGTCGTCGGCCGAGGTGACGACCAGGTCGCCGGTGCCCTCGGGGGCGTCGAAGGCGATCTCGACGTCCTTCCAGCCGGCGCCCGCCGGGATGGTGGCGGTGGCGAACGGCGCCGCGTCGGCGGCGCCCCAGCGGAGCTGGACCTCCCCGCCGCCGTTGGCCCGGACGACCGCGCCGGTGATCCCGCTGAAGCTCACCGGGGTGAACGTCAGCGAGTCGCCGGTGCCGAGGCCGCGGACCGCGTTGCCGGCCGAGGCCGTCTCGTCCGCGTACACGGTGACGCCGGTGCGTGCGGCGTGCTCCGCCTGCTGCTCGCGCGGGTTGAGGCGCAGCGTGGCCTCGCCCGACGCGGCCGGCAGGCCGTTGGCGCCCGCGTCGCGGTACGTGACCACGACCGCGCCGTACAGCAGCGCGCCCGGGCCGTGCTCCGGCGAGTTCGGGTCGGTCTTGAACGCGCCCTGGCAGCCCGTGCCCGAGACCTCGGGGTGGGCGTGCTCGTCGTGGCCCAGGCCGTACGTCCAGGACACGCGCGTGCAGTCCGTGGCCGTGCCGTCCTCGGCGTCCTGGGTGGTGACCCGGAACGGCACCGCGTCGCCCCAGGTGAAGAAGCCGCCGTTCTCCGGGTAGGTGAGCGTGACCTCGGGCGCCTGGTTGCCGACCGAGATCGGGTGCGAGGTGAGCGTGAACTTGCCCTCGGGGTCCGTCACCTTGAGCCGCGCCGTGTAGGCCGCGATCTCGGTGTAGGTGTGCTCCGCCTCGACGCCGGTGGCGTCGAACGTGCCGTCACCGTCGAAGTCCCAGTCGTAGCGGAGCTCGCCGCCCTCGGGGTCGCTCGACGCGGACGCGTCGAACTGCACGGTGAGCGGCGCGGTGGACGAGGACGTCGGCGTGGCGGTGAACTCGGCGCGGGGCGCCTTGTTCCCCTCGGCGTAGGCGATCCGGTGCAGACCCGCGTCGGGGTTGGCCCGGAAGAAGCCGTCGCCGTAGTCGAGGACGTACATCGACCCGTCCGGGCCGAACTCGATGTCCATCGGGTTGTCGATCGGCGGCCATCCCTCGGCCGTGATCGCCGCGTTCGGCGTGACGTCCTCGATGTGGGTGACCTCGAAGGTGTCCCAGTCGACCGTGAACGCCGCGATGTAGTCCTGCGAGAACTCGCCGAAGAACGCCTTGCCCTCCCAGTACGCGGGCCACGCGTCCGGGCCGGCGTCGGCCGGACGGTGGTACACCGGGCCGCCCATCGGGCCCTGGCCGTTGCCCGTGCCGAAGTTCACCAGCTCGTCCCAGGGCTGGTCGCCCGGGTTGTCGCCGTAGTAGACCGTGGCCGGGCGAGCAGGGGGCAGGTTCGTCAGGCCGGTGTTCCAGCGCGAGTCGTTGACCAGGTTCTCCGGGTCGAAGAACGCGCCGGGCGTCGCCGTGGCGAAGTCCCAGTCGTTGTAGGCGAAGTTGTCGCCCGTGACGAAGGGCCAGCCGGCGTTGTGCGGGTCGTCGAGGCCGACGACGTTCCACTCGACGAGACCCATCGGGCCGCGGCCCGCGGTCTCCGCGACCGCCTTGGTGGCGTCCGGGCCGTAGTCGCCCCAGGACAGCGAGCTCGTCTCGGGGTCGACGTCCAGCTTGAACGGGTTCCGGACGCCCATGACGAAGATCTCGGGCCGGGTGTCCTCGGTGCCCTCGGGGAACAGGTTGCCCTCGGGGATCGTGTACGACCCGTCCTCCTCGACGTGGATCCGCAGGATCTTGCCGCGCAGGTCGTTGGTGTTCCCCGCGCCGCGGCGCGAGTCGAAGCCGGGGTTCATGCCGGGGGCGTCGTTGTTCGGCGCGAAGCCGTTGGCGCCCGGCGTACCGGCCGGGGTGTTGTCGCCGGTGCCCAGGTACAGGTTGCCGTCGGCGTCCCAGTCGAAGTCGGCGCCCACGTGGCAGCACTGCCCGCGCTGGACCTCGACGTCGAGGATCTGCTGCTCCGAGGCCAGGTCCAGCCCCTCGCCGGTCCACTGGAACCGGGACAACCGGTTCACGCCGACCCACTGGTCCCAGTAGGACTCGTCCTGGCCGGCCGGCAGCGTGTTCGGCGCCGAGCCCGCGGGGGTGTTCCCGGGCGGGGCGTACACGAGGTACACCCAGTTGTTCTCCTCGAAGTCCGGGTCGATGCCGATGGACTGGAGGCCGTCCTCCGAGTTCGCGTACACGGGGATCGTGTTGGTGATCCGGGTGACGCCGGTGGCCGGGTCGGTCAGGCGGACGTCGCCGTTGCGGGCCGTGTGGAGCACGCGGCCGTCGGGCAGCACCGCGAGGTCGATCGGCTCGCCGACGTCCTTGGTGAGGGTGATCTTCTCGTAGTTGTCCCAGTCGAGCGCGGCGTCGCCGCCGGGCTCGGCCCCGTGGTCCACGCCGTCGTGGGCCACCACGGGTCCGGCGCCCAGCGCCAGCCCCGTCACGGTGAGCACCCCGGCCAGGGTGAAACCCACCAGTTTCCTGCCGCGCTGCGAGCGCGGCTGCGTACGATCCATGAGTGATGCAGCTCCTTACGGGATCTCGTCACAGAGGTCGGGCTCCTGAGTCGTCCCCACGGTTCGCCGAGCCCGGCCTCCTCAACCGACCGGCGGCTCTGCCGGTCGTGGCGCGGTCCCACCTCCTCCCCCTCGAGCGGTGAGCTGATCGTCGTCTGACGGGTGGTGCTGGTGCGGGCGGGGTACCCGCGGGGCGGGTCGCCCCCGGGCGGTCAGCCCAGGGCGACCCACCGGCTGCCGTCGGCCGCGCTGCGCTCGACGGCGTCGAGCACGCGCTGCACGGCGAGTCCCTCGGCGAACGACGGCGACGGGTCCTGACCCGCCGCGATCGCGCCGACCAGGTCGACGACCTGGTGGGTGAAGGCGTGCTCGTAGCCGAGACCGTGCCCCGCCGGCCACCAGTGGCCGACGTACGCGTGCTGCGGCTCGGTGACCACGATCCGGCGGAACCCCGCGACGGCGGCGTCCTCGGTCGCGTCGTGGAAGTGCAGGACGTTCATGTCCTCGAAGTCGAACGACAGCGAGCCGCGCTCGCCGTTGACCTCGAGTCGGATGGCGTTCTTGCGGCCGGTGGCGAACCGGGTCGCCTCGAACACGCCCAGGCCGCCGCCGGAGAGCCGGGCGAGGAAAACCGCGGCGTCGTCGACGGTGACGGGGCCGCGCGCGGCGTCCGGGCCGGCCGCAGGGCCGTGCAGGCCCGCGAACTCGGCCGCCACGGGCCGCTCGTGCACGAAGGTCTCCATTAGCCCCGACACTCCGGTCAGGCGCTCGCCGGTGATGAACTGCGCCAGGTCGACGGCGTGCGAGCCGATGTCGCCCAGCGCGCCGGAGCCGGCCTGCTGCTTGTCCAGCCGCCAGGACAGCGGCGCCTCCGGGTCGGCGAGCCAGTCCTGGAGGTACTGCACGCGCACGTGCCGCACCGCCCCGATCCGGCCGTCCGCGACCAGCTGCCGCGCGAGCTGCACCGCCGGCACCCGGCGGTACGTGTAGCCGACCATCGACCGGACGCCGCGGGCGGCGGCGGCCTCGGCCGCGGCGACCATGGCCTCGGCCTCCTCGATCGTGTTGGCCAGCGGCTTCTCGCACAGCACGTGCTTGCCCGCCTCGAGCGCGGCGACCGCGATCTCCGCGTGCGTGCGGCCCGGCGTGCAGATGTCGACGAGGTCGACGTCGTCCCGTGCCACGAGCTCCTGCCACGACCCGGCCGTGTCCTGCCAGCCGAGCCGGTCCGCCGCGGACTTGACCGCGGTGGCGTCCCGGCCGCCCAGCACCCGCATGACCGGGGTGCGGGGCAGGTCGAAGAACCGCGGGGCGGTACGCCACGCCTGCGAGTGCGCGGCGCCCATGAACGCGTACCCCACCATGCCGACGCCGAGCGGCGCGGCCGTCGTCCCGTCCATCACGAGACCTCCTTGCCTGGGCACGGGGGGGCGCCGGGCGGCGCCCCCCCGTGGTCCGGATCAGGACTCGAAGGCCGAGTCGATGTACTGGTCGACGTTGTCCGCCGTGACGACGGGCGCGAACAGCTGGACGGTGCGCGGCACGCCCGAGGACGCCAGGTCGCTCAGCGACTTCTCGTGCGCGACGAGCCGCGCGAGCTTGATGCCGTCCGCCGCCTGGGTCGACGGGTAGATGACCGTGGCCTCGACCACGGAGGCGTCGTCCTGGATCTCGCGCATCATGTTCGCCGAGCCGGCGCCGCCGACGAGGAAGAACTCGTCGCGTCCGGCGTTCTCGATCGCGGCCAGCACGCCGACGCCCTGGTCGTCGTCGTGGTTCCAGATCGCGTCGATCTGCGGCGCGGCCTGCAGCAGGTTCGCGGCCGCCTGCTCGCCGCCCTGGACGGTGAAGTCCGCGGCGACCCGGTTGTCGACGTCCAGGCCGCAGTCGTCGAGCGCGTCGGCGAAGCCCTGGCTGCGGTCCTGGGTCAGCGGCAGCGAGTCGATGCCCGCGATCTCCGCCACCACGGCGTCCGGGTTGTCCCCGAGCCGCTCGCAGATGTAGGTGCCGGCCGAGACGCCCATGCCGTAGTTGTCGCCGAGCACGGTGGCGCGGGACGCGAACGGGCTGGAGAACTCGCGGTCGACGTTGATGACCGGGATGCCGGCCTCCATCGCCTTGGTCGCGACGTCGGTGAGGGCGCCGCCGTCGAACGGCAGCAGCACGATGGCGTCGACGCCGTCGTTGATGAAGCCCTCGATCTGGCTGATCTGCACGTTGACGTCGTTCGTGCCCTCGGCGACCCGGAGCTCGACGTCCTCGTAGTTCTCGGCCTCCTTCTGGGCGGCCGAGGTGATGGCGCCCATCCAGCCGTGGTCGGCGGCGGGGGCCGAGAAGCCGATGACGACCGTCTCGCCGGCCTCGTCGTTGTCGGACACGGCGACCGGGGCGGCCTCCGCGCCGGTGTCCTCCTCCTCCGCGGGGGCGTTGGAGGTGCAGGCGGCGAGGAACGCGACGGACAGCACGGCGACCGGCGCGAGGACGCGGCCGCGGCGGCGCGTGGTGCGGGTGGTGGACATGGGATCTCCTTCGACGATGTCCGGGGTCGTGCGGGCAGGGTGGGGCGTGCGAGCGGGTCGGACCCGGTCGCGGTGGGGGTCGTGCGCTGGTGCGTCGGTGGCGCGGGGCGGGGCGCCGCGGGGGCGCCCCGGGCTAGGTGCGTGCGGTCCGCGGGGTGCGAGAGGTGAAGCGCTGCTGCAGGAGGACGGCGACGACGATGATCGCGCCCTTGATCACCTGCTGGACCGAGGAGTCGAGGTTGTTCTGGATGAAGATGTTCGTCAGCGTCTGGAAGATCAGGACGCCGAGCACGGTGCCGACGATCGTCCCCCGGCCGCCGGCGAGCAGGGTCCCGCCGACGACGACCGCGGCGATCGCGTCCAGCTCGTAGAGCAGGCCGTTCGTGGACGAGCCCGCGCCGGTGCGGGCGAGCATCATCACCGCGGCGATGCCGGCGGCCAGGCCGGCGAGGCCGTACAGGTACATCGTGTGCCGCTTGACCGCGATGCCCGCCAGGCGGGCAGCCTCGGGGTTGCCGCCCACCGCGACGGTGCGGCGGCCGAACGTGGTGCGGTTGAGCAGGAACCAGCCGGCGACGGCGACGATCGCGAAGATCCACACGATCTTGGGCACCCCGAGCAGGTTGCCCCGGAAGGTGTCCTCGAACGACTGCACCGAGACCAGCTGCGTCCGGCGCTGGGCGATCAGCTCGGCGAGGCCGCGGGCGGCGACCAGCATGGCGAGCGTCGCGATGAACGCGACCACCCGGCCGTAGGCGATCAGCACGCCGTTGACCAGGCCGGCGCCGAGGCCGACCGCGAGGGCGCAGCCGACCATGACGATCCAGCCGTACTGGTCGGCCATCGACTGGGTGGCCACCGTGGTCGCCCACACCGAGGCGAGGCCGAGCACCGACCCGACGGACAGGTCGATGCCGCCCGCGGTGATCACGAAGGTCATCCCGATGGCCAGCACGCCGACGATGGCGGCGGAGCTGAGGATGACCAGGACGTTGTCGATGCTCGCGAACCGGCTGCCGGCGGTGATGTACCCGACGACGCAGATCAGCGCGAGCGCGATGACCAGGCCGAGGATCCGGGCCGAACCGGCGCCGGCGGGGCCGCGCCGGGAGCGGCCGTGCTCCCGGGCGACGCCCTCGACCCGGGCGGACTCGTCCGCGGCGGGGGCCGCGGGGGTCGCGCCGGCGGAACCGGGCGCGGAGGTCGGGCCCGAGGGGGCGCCCGGCGTGCCCGGGGGCGGGGCGGAGAGCTGGTGCTCGCTCACGCGGCACTTCCTTCCATGACGAGGTCGAGCACGGCGTGCTCGTCGATGGCGGTGGCGGGGCCCTCGTGGACGACCCGGCCTTCGGACACGACCAGCACCCGGTCCGACAGACCGAGCACCTCGGGGATCTCGCTCGAGACGACGACGACGGCGGCGCCCTCGTCGGCGAGCCGGCGGACGAGCGCGTAGATCTCGGCGCGCGCGCCGACGTCGACGCCGCGGGTCGGCTCGTCGAGCAGCAGCACCCGGCAGCCGTGCACCAGCCACCGGGCGAGCATCGCCTTCTGCTGGTTGCCGCCCGACAGGGTGCGGATGGCACGGTCGACGCCGGCGGGGCGCAGGTCGAGGGCCTCGGCCTGCTCCTCGGCGATCCGGCGCTCGGTGCGCTCGTCCAGGAGGCCGCCCTTGGCGAACCGCCCGAACGTCGACAGCGTGATGTTGCGGTAGACCGGCTCGTCCAGCAGCAGGCCCTGGGCCTTGCGCTCCTCGGGGGCGAGGCCGATCCCGGCGCGGACGGCGGCCGTGACGTCGCCGGCGCGCAGCCGCCGGCCCGCGACCTCGACGGTGCCGGCGCTCGCCCGGCGGGCGCCGTAGATCGTCTCCAGGATCTCGGACCGCCCCGAGCCGACCAGCCCGGCGAGGCCGACGATCTCCCCCGCGCGGACCCGGAGGTCCACGCCGGTGAAGGCCCCGCGCAGCGCCAGGCCCTGCACGTCCAGCACGACCGGCGCGTCGGGCGCCAGGTCCTGGCTCGGCGGGAAGGCGTACTCGACGTTCCGGCCGGTCATCAGGCGGATCAGCTCGCGCGTCGGGGTGTCCCGGGCGGGCAGGTCGCGGGCGACCGTGCGACCGTCCTTGAGCACCGTGATCCGGTCGCCGATCGCGCGGATCTCCTCCATGCGGTGCGAGATGTAGACGATCGCGACGCCCGCGGCCGTGAGCTGGTGCACGACGCGGAACAGGTTCTCGACCTCGTCCGAGTCCAGCACCGCGGAGGGCTCGTCCATGACGATCACGCGGGCGTCGTGCGAGAGCGCGCGCGCCATCGAGACGATCTGCTGCGCGGCGGCCGGCAGCGAGCCGACCTCGCGGTGCGGGGAGATCTCCGGGTGCCCGAGGCGGGCCAGGATCTCCCGGGTCCGCCGGCGGGCCTCGCGGCGGCGGGAGACGCCGGCGGTCGCGAGCTCGTGGCCGAGGAACACGTTCTCGGCGACGGTGAGGCCGCCGACGACGTCGAGCTCCTGGTACATCGTGGCGACGCCGAGCTTCAGCGCGGCGACCGGGTTGGCGATCGTGACCACCTCGCCGTCGACCAGCACCTCGCCCTCGGTGGGCTGGTGGGCGCCGGCGAGCACCTTGATGAGGGTCGACTTGCCGGCCCCGTTCTGCCCGAGCAGGCAGTGCACCTCCCCCGGCAGGACGTCGAGGTCGACGCCGTCCAGGGCGCGCGCTCCGGGGAACTGCTTGACGATGCCCCGCATCTGGAGGAGCGGAGGCCGGTTCGGTGGGTCCACGGTGACCATGTGAGGAACCTATGCAGGACTTTCGTCACGGGTCAAGCAAAAGTTGATCCGGGTTTGTCCGAGTTACCCGATCGTGACGAACACAAGTGGGGGGACTTTCTGGTTCACTAGGCGCCATGCAGGACGTCGTGAAGCTCCCACCGCGGCACTCAGGGGCCGGAGACCTCTTCCAGCTCCTCCGCGACGGGCGGCCGCGCACGCGCGCCGACCTGGCGGCGGCGACCGGTCAGGGACGCTCCACGATCAGCGCACGCGTCGAGGCCCTCATGTCCGCCGGGCTCATCGCGCCGGCCGGCGAGGCCTCCTCCACCGGCGGCCGCCCGCCCGCGACCTTCGCCTTCGAGCCCAGCGCGCGCGTCGTGCTCGCCGTCGACCTCGGCGCCACGCACGTCCGGCTCGCCATCACCGACCTCGCGTCGAACGTCCTCGTCGAGGGCGAGGCGCCGCTGGCCATTGCCGACGGACCGGACGTCGTGCTCCCCTGGGTCGCCGAGCACGGGCGCAAGCTCGTGGCGGAGGCCGGGCGCTCGCTCGACGACCTGGTGTCCGTCGGCGTGGGCCTGCCCGGGCCCGTCGAGCACGCCACCGGCCGGCCGATCAACCCGCCGATCATGCCGTCCTGGGACGACGCCGACGTCCGCGGCCTCCTCTCGGCCGAGCTCGGCGGCGCCGACGTCCTGGTCGACAACGACGTGAACCTCATGGCGCTGGGCGAGCACCGCTCCGCCTGGCCGGACGTCGACGACATGCTGTTCGTCAAGGTCGCCACCGGCATCGGCTCCGGGATCATCTCCGACGGCGAGCTCCGGCGCGGGGCCCAGGGCGCCGCCGGCGACATCGGCCACATCGCGGTGCCGGGGGCCGAGGACGTCCCGTGCCGGTGCGGCAACCTCGGCTGCCTCGAGGCCATGGCGTCCGGCCGGGCGCTCGCCGAGCAGCTCAGCCGGGACGGGGCCGACGCCCGCGGGGGCGCCGACGTCGTCGCGCTCGTGCGGGCCGGCGACCTCGCCGCCGGCCGGGCCGTCCGGCAGGCCGGGCGGGAGATCGGCGGCGTGCTCGCCGCCTGCGTGAGCCTGCTCAACCCGTCGCTGGTCGTGATCGGCGGCGTGGTCGCCGAGGCCGGCGAGCACCTGATCGCCGGCATCCGCGAGGTCGTGTACCAGCGGTCGCTGCCCCTGGCGACGCAGCACCTGCGGATCGTCACGTCGCAGGCGCGGTCGGAGGTCGGGATCCTCGGGGCGTCGGCCATGGCCGTCGACCACGTGCTGTCGCCGGTGGCGATCGACGCGCTGCTGGAGGCGCGGATCGCCTGAGGCCGGGCTGGGCGGCGCGCGCGCCGGCGCGGGCCCTCGGGAACGCACGGGTCGTCAGCCTCGGGTTCGTCGTGCTCGCGATCGCCCTGCCCTGGCTGGCCGCGCGGCTGTGCTTTTGGGCCGTCCGCAGCGAGCGGTTCGTGCTCTTCACGGCTCGGACGCCGCCTGCGCTCCGTCGCGGTCGACCGCTCGACCACCCGCCCAGCGCGTGGGACCGCGCGTTCGGGGGTGCGCCACGTGGCTGGGTGCGCGTGCGGTTCGCGGACGGCCGGTGGCTGGGGGGCTGGTACGGGGACGACTCGTTCGCCACCACCC
Source organism: Cellulomonas sp. GbtcB1 (assembly GCF_019091725.1). Classification (NCBI taxonomy): domain Bacteria; kingdom Bacillati; phylum Actinomycetota; class Actinomycetes; order Micrococcales; family Cellulomonadaceae; genus Cellulomonas; species Cellulomonas sp. GbtcB1. The sequence continues at coordinate 88,586 of NZ_JAGXJG010000003.1, forward strand.
ACCCCCACCCTCCCGAGCTCTTCGTCGAGGTGGGCTGGGTCGTGGGCGACGACGGGACGTTCAGCGACGTGGTCCACGCCCCAGGCGGGATGGTGATCAGGTGCGCCGACGCGATCGCCGTGGAATTCCTCCCGGGCAGGCGGGATGATCAGGCCGGGGGTCGCGACGATGACGTGAGGACGGTGCAGCCCCGTGGCTGACAGCAACCGGCGACGCCCGCCCCCGGTCCGACGGTGGTTCGCCCCGGACGGTGGCTTCTACCGGGGAGTCGGCCCGAACGGCGAGGTCGGCCCGCGCACCGGGCTGCCCCCGAAGACACCTGCGACCGAGGCCGGCATCCGCCGTCAGGAGCGCGAGGCCCGGGAGCGCGCCGAGGCTGTCGCGCGACACGAGGCCGCAGGCGGGGCCGCCGACACTTGACGGCGTGCGGGCCTCCCGCTCACCGCGCCAGGGACCCCGCCTGCGCCGCGCCTGCGTCGGCACGGAGCACCGCGTCGCACACCGCCACCAGCCGCACCCGGAGCGCCTGCGACGCCTCCGCGAACCCGCGCTGCCGCCGCACGTACTCGGCCTTGCCCTCGGCCGTCTCGATCGCGATGGGCTCGAGCCCGTAGGACGACACGTCGTACGGCGACGCCTGCATGTCGACGGTGCGGATCTCGCGCGCGAGCGCGAACGCGTCGAGCAGCAGGTCCCCCGGCACCGCGGGGCCGAGCTTGAGCGCCCACTTGTAGAGGTCCATGTTCGCGTGCAGGCAGCCCGGCTGCTCCATCGCCACCTGGGTCTCGCGGGTCGGCTGCAGGGTGTTCCGCGGGACGGCGTCCGGTGTGAAGAACCGGAAGGCGTCGATGTGGGTGCACCGGATGCGGTGCCGCTCGACGACCTCGTCGGTGCCGGCACCGCCGAGCCGCAGCGGCAGCGGGTGCCGGTGGTCGCCGTCGCCCTCCCGGTAGACCATCGCCCACTCGTGCAGGCCGAAGCAGCCGGTGGCGGCGGGGCGGACGGCCGTGGCGGACAGCAGCGCGCGGACGTACCGGACCGTGTCGCCGCGGTCGGCGAGGAACGCCGCGGCGTCGAGGCCGACCGTGCCGTCCGCGTCCGCGCGGTACCAGCGCCAGGCGGCGTGCGGCGCCTCGGCGGCGTCCGCCAGGGCGGCGCCCGCGCCCGGGTGCCAGCGGCGGAGCTGGGCGGGCTTGGCCGGGTAGTACTCGAAGAGGAAGTCCTCGATCGCGTGCCGCTCGCCGCCGCGGGCCCGGCGGTCGCGGTGGCCGGCGGTGAGGTCGTCCGCACGGTCGGCGTGCGCCTCGGCGCGGGCGCGCCACGTGGACGCGTCGAGCAGCACGGGGCCGGGCGCCGTCGCGTCGACGCCCCGCCCGTCGGCGGGCGTGGCCGCGCGGGGCGCGGCACCGGCGGTGACGGTCATGGCGTCCAGGGTAGGCGGCGGCGGGCGCGCAGCCGCCGCTCGGCCCGGCCCGCCGACCGCGCCGGCACGGACAGCACGCCCAGGCACACGACGACCAGTCCCACCCCGGCCCAGCCGGCGAGCGGCAGCCGCTCCCCGACGACCAGCACCGCGAGCACGGCCGCGACCGCCGGCTCCAGGAGGGTCAGGGTGGTCGCCGTGCTGACCGGCACGCGGGCGAGCCCCCACCCGAACAGCACGTACCCGGTGAACATCGGGACCAGCGCCATGTACGCGCCCACCGCCGCGTTCCCCCACGACGCGACGAGCGCCCCGCCGGTGACCGCGAGCACCGGGAGGAGCAGCACGCCGCCGACGCCGAACACGGCACCCATCGCCGCGCGCGACGGCACGCCGCCCTGCATCAGCCGGTGCGCGACCCACGAGTACAGCGCGTAGGTGGCGCCCGCGAGGAGCCCGAGAAGCACCCCGCCGAGCGCGCCGGCGGGCGACGCGGCACCCGGGACGTCCGCCCCGTGCCCGCCGCCGAGCGCCTGCGCCGCGCACAGCAGGACCATGCCGAGCAGCCCGACCGCCGCACCGGCGAGCCAGCGCCGCGACAACCGTCGCCGGTCGACCAGGCGCTCGACGAGCGCGGCTGCGAGCGGCGCCGACCCCAGCGAGACGACAGTGCCGACCGCCACCCCCGCGAGCCGCATCGACGTGTAGAACGCGAGCGGGTAGACGGCCACGGCCGCGGCCCCGAGCAGCACCAGCCCGGCCCGGGCCCGCAGGGCGGCGGCGTGCGCGGCGATCACCCGGCCGGCGACGGCCGCCTGCAGCAGCCCGCCGATGCCCATCGCCGCGGCGCCGATCGCGAGGGGGCCGACCTCCGGGGCGAACGTCGCGGCCGTGCCGGTGGTGCCCCACAGGACGGAGGCCGCGAGCACGGAGAAGGTCCCGACCCCGGCGCCCCGCACCGTCGCGGACGGCCGGGCGGACGCGCCGCGCCCGGTGGCGTCGGGCTCCGCGGACCCGTGGTCCACGGGGGCGGCGAGCGGCGCGGTGCGCCCGGCGGTCACACCGCGTCCAGCAGACCGGCGGCCAGCGCGCGGGCGCGGCGCAGGCGGGCGTCGTCCCCCTCGAGCCCCGCGCGCGCCATGGACCCCTCCAGCAGGAACGCCAGGTGCTCGGCGAGCGCGGCGGCCCGGGACGGGTCACCCGGCAGCAGGTCCGCGAGGTGGCCGGCCACGATCGCCTCGACCTCCTCCTTGTGGCCGCGGACGACAGCGCGCCCCGGGTCCCCGGCGGGCAGCTCGGCGGCGGCGTTGAGCAGGCCGCAGCCGCGGAAGCCGTGGGCGTAGCCGGCGTTCGCGTGGTCGGCGTACGCGTCGAACACGGCGAGCACCCGGGCCCGGGGGTCGTCGCCGGCCGCGGCGAGCCGCGCGGCGTACAGCCCGAGCCACTCCTCGTGCCGGGCGACGAGGTACGCCGCGACGAGGTCGGCCTTGGACGCGAAGTTGTTGTAGAGGCTCATCTTGGCCACGCCGGCGTCGGCGGTGACGGTATCGATGCCGGTCGCGGCGATGCCGTCGGCGTAGAACCGCGCCGCGGCGGCCGCCAGCAGCCGGTCGCGCGCCGGTCGACGTCGCACGGCCGCGCCGCCGGGCCTCGGGTCCCGTGCCTCCGCCATGCGCGCTCCCACCGCCTCGCCCCGCCCGACTAGGTAGACCGGTCTACCCACCGAGCGGCAGCATCACACGGCGTCGGCGTAGCTGTCCACCACCGAGACGTCGAGCGCGAACTCGACCGGCGTCGCGCCGAACAGCAGCCGACCCGCCTCGACCGCCGATTCCCGGACGGCGTCGGCGACCCGGTCGGCGACGTCCGCGGGCGCGTGCACCACGATCTCGTCGTGCAGGAAGAACGCCAGGTGCGGCCGACCCGGCAGGTCCAGCAGCCGGCGGCGCAGGACGGCCATCCAGCACAGCGCCCACTCGGCCGCCGTGCCCTGGACGACGAAGTTCCGGGTGAACCGGCCCCAGTCGCGGGACCGGCGGCGGGCGTCGCGGGCGTCCTCCGGCGCGGCGCCCTCGGTCGACGCCGCCTGCCGGGCGGCGAGCCACGCCGCGCTCGGGGCGGGCGAGGACCGGCCGAGCCAGGTCGTCACCTGCTCGCCGCGCTCCCCCGCCCGCGCGGCCTCCTCGACGAGCGCGACGGCCCGCGGGTAGGCGCGCCCGAGCTGCGGCATCAGGACGGCGCTGGCGCCCGTGGTCGCCCCGTAGATGGCGCCGAGCATGGCGTACTTGGCCTGCTGCCGGTCGGCGACGATGCCGGCCGCGACGACGGCGGCGTACAGGTCGGCCTGCCGCCCTGCCGCGGCCATCGCGCCGTCGCCGGACATGGCGGCCAGCACGCGCGGCTCCAGCTGCGCGGCATCGGCGACGACCAGCCGCCGACCCGGGTCGGCCCGCACCGCGTCGCGGATGACCCCGGGGAGCTGCAGCGCGCCGCCGCCGCTGCTCGCCCACCGCCCGGTGACGACGCCGCCCGGGACGTAGTCGGGCCGGAACCGGCCCTCGTGCACCCAGCGGTCCATCCAGGCCCAGCCGTTCGCGGACAGCAGGCGGGCCAGCTTCTTGTACTCGAGCAGCGGCTCGCGCACCGGGTGGTCGAGCGCGCGGATCTCGGACGTCCGGGTCGAGGTGACCTCGAGGCCGGCGGCCCGCAGGGCGCGCAGGAGCTCGGGCTGGGAGTCGGGGTTGAGGCCGGGCCGGTCCAGCGCGGCCGCCACGCGCTCGGCCAGCGCCGCCAGCCGCTCGGGACGGGCGCCCTCGCGCGGGCGCGGCCCGAGCAGCCCGGTCAGCAGCGCGTCGTGCAGGTCGGGCCGGAACGGCAGCCCGTCGTGCCGCATCTCGGCGGCGATGAGGGCGCCGGTCGACTCCGCGGCGAGCAGCAGCCGGAGCCGGCCGTCGTCGCCCGCCTCGGTCAGGGCCCCGAGCTGGCGCGCGAGCTCGGCGGCGACGTTGGGCGCGGCGTCGGGCACCGCGTCGGGGAGGTCGTCGAACAGGCTCGGCGCGTCGGCCTCGTGCGCACCCGTCCCGCCCGCCGCCGCGGCGCGGTCCCACCGCCCCTCCGGCTCGCGCGCGAGGGCGGTCCCGGCGCACCGGGTCGACCCGCGCAGGATGGTCCGGCACCGCCGCAGGTCGTGCGCGCGCTCCACCCGGACACCCGCGGCCAGCAGGTCGGGGTACCAGTGCTCGGTGTCGTCCCAGACCCACCGCGGGTGGTCCGCGGCCTCCCGCTCGGCGACCGCGCGCGCCAGGTCGTCCCCGGCGACCGGCACCGGCGGGCCGACGTCCTCGGCCTCCGCGGCGGCGGCGTCCCGGGCCTCGCGCAGCACGACGCCGCCCGGTCGGTCCGGGTCGACGGCGACGAGGACGAGCGGCACGCGTCCCATTCTCCCCGCCCGGTCCGACATCGGGCGCCGCGGGGTCCTACGCTGGCCCGATGACCGAGCAGGCAGACGCACCGGCGGGGCTCCCGGAGCGCGAGACCATCCTCCTGGCGGCCTTCGAGGGCTGGAACGACGCCGGGTCGGCGGCCAGCCAGGCGCTGGAGCACCTGCACGAGGCCTGGGGCGCGGAGCAGGTCGACGAGCTGGACCCCGAGGAGTACCACGACTTCCAGGTGAACCGCCCCGTGGTCGGCGCGGGCGACGACGGGCGCCGCGAGATCACCTGGCCGACCACGGCGGTGGCCGTCGCCACGACCCCGAACGCGCGCCGCCAGGTGGTGCTGGTGCACGGCATCGAGCCGTCGATGCGCTGGCGCCGGTACTGCGGCGAGCTGCTGGACATCGCGGCCACGCTCCGCGTGACCACCGTCGTCACGCTGGGCGCGCTGCTGGCCGACGTGCCGCACACCCGGCCGATCCCGGTGACCGCGACCAGCGAGGACGAGGCGGTCCGCGCGGCCCTCGACGTGGAGCCGAACTCCTACGAGGGCCCGACGGGCATCGTCGGCGTCCTCCAGCACGAGGCGGCCGCGCGCGGGCTGCGCACGGTGTCGCTGTGGGCCGCGGTGCCGCACTACGTGGCGCACCCGCCGTCGCCGAAGGCCACGCTGGCGCTGCTGCACCGCATCGAGGCCCTGACCGGCGAGCCGATCCCCCTCGGCGACCTGCCCGAGGACGCCGCGGCGTGGCAGGACGGCGTCGACGAGCTCGCGAGCGAGGACTCCGAGATCGCCGAGTACGTGCACCAGCTCGAGGAGGCGAAGGACACCGCGGAGCTCCCCGAGGCGTCCGGCGAGGCCATCGCGCAGGAGTTCGAGCGGTACCTCCGCCGGCGGGACAAGGGCACGGGCGGCTGACGGGGCCGTCCGCCGGGACGGTGGACCGGGGTGCGCGCCCAGGCGGCTGTGCGCCGCCTGTGCAGGTCCGGCGCGCATCCGCGGGCGGTGCGGTGGACCACCCCCGCGCGGACGGGCGGCGGCCCTAGCGTCCCGGGCATGCCCGACCGCACGCCACCGCCCGCGCCCGCCCGCCGGGATCCCGCCCCGCCCGTCCCCCGGCGGCGACGCCACCCGGTCGCGGCCCTGGCGACCGCCGCGCTGGTGCTCACGGTCGCCGCGCTCGCCGGGTGCGACGACGCCCGAGACCCCGCCCCGGACGCAGCGGCGGCCACCGCGCTCGCCGCGACGATCGCCGGGCTCGACGGCGTGGCGGAGGCTACGGCGACCGACCTCGCCCTGCCCGGCGGGTCCGGCGACCGGGGGAAGGCGGTCGCCGTCCAGGTCGACGTCCGCGCGGCCGCAGAGGACGCGGACGGCTTCGTCGCGGTCGCGGCGGCGGTCGCCGCGGAGCTGCCCGCCACGGCGCGGGTGGCCGCCCGGGTCTGGCAGCGGGACGTGCCGGGGGTCCCCGACCTCGCGGCGGAGCTCTCCGGGGCCGGGGACCGCGGTGCGGGGACACTCGGCATCCTCGGCGGGGTGGCCGACGCCGCGGGACCGACCGGGCTGACGGACCTCCAGGTGTCGGGCGGGACGGTGAGTGCGTCCGCGGCCGACGCCCGTGCGCTCGGGCGGCTCGCGGGCGCCGTCCGGTCGACCCGCGCCGCCGTCGCCGCGCTCGCCACCGACGACGGCCGGGTCAGCACGTACCTGGAGGCGTCGCTGCTCGACGCCCGGCTCGCCGGGCTCGTCGCCCGGGTCGACGGGTGGCCGGGGGTGACGTCGCAGCTCGTCGGCACCGAGGGCACGGCCGACGTGTGGCTCCGGGTCCAGGTCGAGGGCGACGACACGGTCGCCGCGCTCACGGCCGCGCTCACCTCGGCCGCGTGGCCCGCGGACGGCCCGGTCGTGCACGCCGTGGTGTCCTCGTCGTTCCGCTCCGAGGCGGGCGTCGTGGGCCGCCCCGACCCCGCGCCGCCGGCGGATCCCGGTGCCCCCGCGGACCCCGCCGGGGCTGCCACCTCTCCCTGGCCCGACGACCCCGACGCGCCCGCGTGCGGCGGAGCCGACCTCGACGTCAGCCTCGGCGGCTTCGACGCGGCGCTGGGCCGCCGGTACCTGCTGCTGACCGCGACCAACGCGTCGGACGCCCCGTGCGCGGTCGAGGGCCGGCCGGGCGTCGTGTTCCTCCGCGCGTCGGGCACGCCGGCGCCCGATGTCGAGACCGGCACCCCGACCGGCACGCCCGGACCGGCCCGGTACGTCCTGCCGCCCGGCGAGCGGCTGCACGCCGGTCTCACCTGGCGCGGGATGTCGACGGCCCTCGACCCGGACGTGACCGTGGCGCTGCGGGTGACCGCCGTGCCGGGCGCCGACCCGGTCGAGGTGCCCGCCGGTGAGCACACGCTGGACGTGCTCGCGGGCGCCGCCGTCGAGATCGGCGCGTGGGAGCCCGCACCCGAGGGCTGGGCGCTCGACGGCGGGGACGGCTGACGCGGCTCCACGGCGCGCGGGGGGCGTCGCCAGGTCCGTTGCCGGATCGCCCTCCGAGGGGGTCGGCACCTCGGTAGCATCCGCGGGTGCGGACGACACGGTGGACGGTGCTGACGGCGGCGGTGCTGGGGACGGCGTCCCTGGGTGCGTGCGGCGCGGGCGGCGCGGACCCGGATACGGGGCCCGCCGGGGACCCGACCGCGCCGGCCGCGGCGGTTGCCGCACCCGCCGCGGACGACGCCGCCACGGACGACGACGCCGCGTGCACCGCCTTCGGTGACGTGCTGACCATCGTCGAGAACGCCGACGTCGCCCTGGCCGAGGGCCGGATGGCGGCGCAGGAGCAGCACGGCTGGTACCAGCTGGCGACCCGCGTGCTCGGGCGCCTCCCCGCCGACGGGGGCACCGACGTGCAGGCGGCGATCGGCGCGCTGCAGGCGGCCGCGCCGGCCGTGCCGTCCGGGGCGTCCGCGGAGTCCACCGGGGTGGGCTCGCCCGCGTGGTCTCAGGCCGCGACCGACCTCGGCACGGCGTGCGACGCGGTCGGCGCGCCGCTGGCGATCAGCGCGTTCACCGGCGGGTAGCCCGCCGGCGGCGTACGCCGGGCCGGGCGGATCCGCTAGAGCCGCACGCCCAGCAGCGCGTTGACGGCGCGGGCCACGATCCCCGGCGCGCCCTCCTCGGCCTCGGCCGCGGGGCCGCCGGCCAGCGAGGCGTCGGCCCAGGCGTCCACGGCGCGCAGGGCGCGGGGGGCGTCGAGGTCGTCGGCCAGGGCGGCGCGCACCTCGGCCAGCAGGGCGGCGGACGCCGGCCCGCCGTTGCCCGACACCGCCGACCGCCACCGGTCCAGCCGGGCCTGGGCGGCGTGCAGGACCTCGTCGGTCCACTCCCAGTCGGCCGCGTAGTGGTGGTCGAGGATGGCGAGCCGGACGGCCATGGCGTCGACGCCCTCGGCGCGCAGCTGCGACACCAGGACGAGGTTGCCGAGGGACTTGCTCATCTTCTGCCCGTGCAGCCCGACCATGCCGGTGTGCACGTGGGTGCGGGCGCCCTCGCCGGCGTCGAGCAGCCGGGCGTGCGAGGTGCTCATCTCGTGGTGCGGGAACCGCAGGTCGGAGCCGCCGCCCTGGACGTCGAAGGGCAGGCCGATCCCGTCGCGGGCGATCACGGCGCACTCGATGTGCCAGCCGGGGCGGCCCGGGCCGAGCGCGTTGCCGTCCCAGGACGGCTCGCCCGGGCGCGCGGACCGCCAGAGCAGCGGGTCGAGGGCGTCGCGCTTGCCCGGGCGGGCGGGGTCGCCGCCGCGCTCGCCGAACAGCGCGAGCATCTCGGTGCGATCGAGGCGGGCGACCTGCCCGAACGCCGGGTCCGCGGACAGGTCGGCGTACACGTCGCCGGCTCCCTGGCCGTGCGCGTCCGGCGTGCCGATCACGTAGGCGGTCCCGGCCGCCAGCATCGCCTCGACGGCCTTGACCACGTCCGGCACGGACTCGACGGCGCCGGTGTACACGTCCGGCGGCACGACGCCCAGGGCGGTCATGTCCTCGAGGTAGAGCGCGGTCTGGTCGGCCGCGAGCTCCCGCCAGTCGACGCCGGTGGCCTCGGCGCGCTCGAGCAGCGGGTCGTCGACGTCGGTGACGTTGGACGCGTACCGGACGTGCTTGCCCTCGTCGAGCCAGCCGCGGACCAGCAGGTCGAACGCGACGTAGGTGGCGGCGTGGCCCATGTGCGTGGCGTCGTACGGGGTGATGCCGCAGACGTAGACGGTGGCGTCCGGCCCCGGCGCCGCCACGACGAGCTCGCCGGTCGAGGTGTCGCGGACGCGCACCGGACCCCCCTGGCCGGGGAGCTGCGGGATCTGCGGGGCGGGCCAGGTGAGCACGGCGTCGAGCGTACCGGCCGCCGCGGGGACGGGCGCCCGCGTCCGGGCCGGGGTGACGGACGCCACCGCTCCCCCGTCCGGGTCGCCCGAGCGGCGCGGCGGCGCGTCGGACGCCCGGCCCGCGCGCGGCCCCGGGACAATGCCCGCGTGGAGAGAGCGTGGGTGCACCAGGGCGACGGCTGGGCCGAGACGGACCCCGACGGGCTGCTGGCCCTGCTGGCGGCGCCCGAGCCGCCGGTCGCGTGGGTGCACGTCGACTCGCTGGACCTGCTGGCCGACGCGGCGCGGCAGGCCGGCGTCCCGGAGTCGGTGGTGCACCGCGCGGTCGCGGACCACGGACCCGCCGCGCCCGGCGACCCCCGGCGCCCGCAGCTCCGCCGGCTGCCCGGCGGCGGCCGGTACCTGGTGAGCCCGACGCTGGCCTACGACGGGCGCACCCGCGACGTCACGACCGGCGTCTGGGGGTCGCTCGAGGTCGAGGGCGTGACCATCACCGCCGAGGAGGGCCCCGGCGCGCTGCTCGACGACGTGCGGGAGCACCTGGCCGAGGGCGACCACCTGCCGCAGGACCGCGAGAGCCACGTGTTCGCCGCGGTGCTCATGGCGCTCGTCCGGCGGGCCGGCGACGTCGAGATGGGCATCGGCGAGGCGGTCGCCGACGTCGAGCAGCTGGTGTTCAGCCCGCAGGCCGACGACCCCGCCGAGGTGGTCTACGACCTCAAGCGCGAGATCGGCGAGGCGCGCCGCGCGCTGGTGCCGCTGCTGTCGGCGTTCCCGGACCTGGTCGCGGAGCAGGAGGACGCGCAGCGGGAGACGCGCACCATGCGCTGGCTGCGCCGCCTGGACACCGTGCTGACGAAGGTCGACCGGCACCTCGACGCCCACGACGCGCTGCTGGGCGACATGCTGTCCGTGCACCTGTCCCGGGTGTCGGTGCGGCAGAACGAGGACATGCGGAAGATCTCCGCGTGGGCGGCGATCATCGCGGTGCCGACGCTCATCGCCGGGGTGTACGGCATGAACTTCGACCACATGCCCGAGCTGCACTGGCTGGTCGGCTACCCCGCGTCGATCGTGCTCATGGGCGCGGCCGCCGGCTTGCTGTTCCGGCTGTTCAAGCGGTCCGGCTGGCTGTAGCGCCCGCCGTCCGCCCTCAGGCCCCGGCGAGCGGGTCCAGGACGCCGGTCAGCAGCAGCAGCGAGACGACCACCGCGAGCCCGATCCGGTAGATCACGAACGGCCGGTACGAGTACGTCGACACGATCTTCAGGAACCCGATGATCACGACGTAGCCCACGACGAACGCGATGACCGTCGCGATCAGGGTCGGCAGGACGCCGGGGGTGCCGGCCTCGCCGAAGGTGCCGACGCTCTTGCCGAGCTGGTAGAGCCCCGACCCGAGGACGGCCGGGATGGCGAGCAGGAACGAGTACCGGGCGGCCGCCGTCCGGCTGTAGCCCATCAGTCGGCCGGCCGTGATCGTGCCGCCCGAGCGGGACACGCCCGGCACGAGCGCCATCGCCTGCGCGAGCCCGAAGTACAGCGCGTGCCGCGGGGTCAGGTCCGTCAGCTCCCGGCGGCTGCTCGACCGCCGGTCGGCCCAGTCCAGGATCAGCGCGAACACGGTCAGCGTCAGCACGATCAGCCACAGGTTGCGGAACGGCGCCTCGATCGCGTCCTGGAACAGCAGGCCCAGCACGACGATCGGCACCGAGCCGAGCGCGATGAACCACGCCATCTGCGCGTCGCGGTCCGGGGTGCCCCCCACGGGCGCGCCCGCGCGGGACCGCCAGTCGGTGCCGAGGTCGCCGCGCACCGCGCGCCACCAGTGCACGCAGATCCGGGCGATGTCCCGCCGGAAGTACAGCAGGACGGCGGTCTCGGTCCCGATCTGCGTGATCGCCGTGAACGCCGCGCCCGGGTCGCCCGAGCCGATCAGCTCGCCCACGATCCGCAGGTGCGCGCTCGACGACACGGGCAGGAACTCGGTGAGGCCCTGGACGAGTCCGAGGACGATCGCCTCCCAGACGCTCATGCGCCGGTGCCGATCCGGGACGGGGTGCTCGGGTGCGCTGCCACGAGGCGCCACGATAGCCGCTGGTCACCCCCGTGCCCGGACGACCCGGCGGCACGGATACCCTCACGGCATGGAACAGCGCCAGCTCGGACGGACCGGCCTGCGGGTCTCGCACCTCGGACTCGGGACGCTGACCTGGAGCAGGGACACCGACGAGCACGACGCCGCCGAGCAGCTGCGCGACTTCGCCGACGCGGGCGGGACGCTCGTCGACACGTCCGCCTCGTACGCCGACGGCGGCGCCGAGGAGCTGCTGGGGTCGCTGCTCGGGCGCGTGGTCCCCCGCGACGAGGTCGTGCTCTGCACCAAGGCGGGCGTGCGGCGCACGCCGCAGGGCGGGGTGGTCGACGCGTCCCGCGGCGCGCTGCTCGACGGCCTGGACGCCTCGCTGCGCCGGCTCGGCACCGACCACGTCGACCTGTTCCTGGTGCAGACCCCCGACCCGCGCACGCCGCTCACCGAGACGGTGAGCGCGCTGCGCCGGGCCGTCGAGTCCGGGCGCGCCCGCTACGTCGGGCTGTCGAACCACGCCGGCTGGCAGGTGGCGCGCGCCGCCACGCTCCTCGGCGACGACCCCGGCCTGGCCGCGGTCGAGGCGGAGTACTCGCTGCTGCAGCGCGGGATCGAGCGGGAGGTGCTGCCCGCGGCGGCGGACCTCGGCGTCGGGGTGCTCGCCTGGTCGCCGCTCGGGCGGGGCGTGCTGACCGGGAAGTACCGGCGCACGGTGCCCGCCGACTCCCGGGCGGCGTCGCCGCACCTCGCGGGCTTCGTCGAGCCGTACCTCGGGTCGGTGGCGGCGGCGGTCGTCGAGGCGGTCGTGATCGCCGCGGACGGGCTCGGCCGCGCACCGCTGGAGGTCGCGCTCGCCTGGCTGCGGGTGCGCGCGCAGGTCGCCTCGGCGGTCGTGGGCGCGCGGACGCCCGCCCAGCTCCGCGCGTCGCTCGCGGCGGAGGACGTGGAGCTGCCGCCGGAGATCCTGCGGGCGCTCGACGAGGTCAGCGCGCCGGCGACGGGGTACCCCGAGCGCCGCTGACCGGCCCGCGCGGGCCCGGGCCGTCCCGGCGGTGGCGCGCGGCGTCAGCGGCTCAGCGCGCCGTCGTCCTCGTCGTCGTCCTCGTAGGACTCCTCGGGCAGGTCGTCCGCGTCGTACTCGTCGTCCTGCTCGTCGTCGTCCTCGTGCTCGTCCTCCTCGTCGTCCTCCTCCGCGAGGTAGAACGGCGTGGCCTCCCCGTGCACGGTGCCGAGGGCGTCGTCGTAGACCTCGAACGCGTCCGCGAGCACGTCGTACGCGTCGTCGACGGCCGGGTCGTCCTCGCCCCGCCGGGTCGACACGGCGGTGTAGTGCGCCTCGAGAGCTGCGATGAGGCGGTCCAGTGCCGCGCGCGGGTCGATAGCCATGCGATGACCGTAGCGCCGCACCAGGCACAATGGCACCACGACCCGATCGACAAGGCGGTGGGCATGGCAGGCACGACGCGTTCGGGACGCCCGGGCGGCCCGGAGCAGGCGCGGCAGTACGAGTACCGCGTCCTCACGATCCCCCGGACGACCAGCCGCGGCGACGCCCGCCGGCTGCTCACGGAGCAGGCGGAGTACGGCCGGTGGGAGCTGGCCCGGACCCTCCTGTACGCGGGCGGCGAGCGGAAGGTGTGGCTGCGGCGCCGGATCATCCGGGTCCGCTCCACGCTCGGCGCGCTGGGCGACTGAACGACGGCAGGGCGGCACCCGCAGGTGCCGCCCTGCCGTCGTCGCGGGTGCCCGTCCGCCGTCGTCGCGGGCGCGCGCCCGCCCTGCGGTCAGGTCCCGCTCACGCCTCGCGCAGCAGCCCGTCCAGCACGCGGACGCCGAACCGCAGGGAGTCCGCGGGCACCCGCTCGTCGACGCCGTGGAACAGCGCCGTGAAGTCGAGGTCGGCCGGCAGCCGCAACGGCGCGAAGCCGTAGCCCTCGATGCCGAGGCGGGCGAGCGACTTGTTGTCCGTGCCCGCCGACAGCATGTACGGCAGCACGACGGCCTCGGGGTCCTGGGCGCGCAGCACGTCGGTCATCGTGTCGACCAGCGCGCCGGTCGCGGGCACCTCCAGGCCGATGTCGAGGTGCTCGGGCTCGACCCGGACGTGCGGGCCGGCGAGCTCGCGGACCTTCGCCAGGACGTCCTCGTGGTCGCCGGGCAGCGGCCGGACGTCGACCGTCGCCGTGGCGCGGCCCGGGATGACGTTCGTCTTGTAGCCGGCGTGCAGCTGCGTCGGGTTGGCGAGCGTGCGGATCGACGATCCGACGAACCGCCGCGCCGGGCCGAGCGCGCCGATCAGCCGGTCGATCGCCAGCGGGTCGTCCACGTCGAGCGGCAGGCCGGTGAGGTCGGCGACGCCCTCCAGCAGCGCGAGCACCGTCGGCGTGAGCCGGGTGTCCCACTGGTAGGCGCCGATGCGGGCGATCGCGCCGGCCAGCTCGGTCACCGCGTTGTCGGGGTTGACCGCCGAGCCGTGGCCGGCGGTGCCGTCCGCGACCAGCCGGAGCCAGGCGATGCCCTTCTCGGCGGTCTGCAGCAGGTAGGCGCGGCGGCCCTGCACGTCGACGGAGAACCCGCCGACCTCGGAGACGGCCTCGGTGGCGCCCTCGAACAGGTCGGGGCGGTGGTCGACGAGGTGCCGGGCGCCGAACCTCCCCCCGGCCTCCTCGTCGGCGAACATGGCGACGACGACATCCCGGGCGGGCCGGCGCCCCTCGCGGACCATCTGGCGGACGACCGCCAGGATCATCGCGTCCATGCCCTTCATGTCCACGGCGCCGCGGCCCCAGACCATGCCGTCGAACTCCTCGCCGGCGAACGGGTCGACCTTCCAGTCCTTCGCCTCGGCCGGGACGACGTCGGTGTGCCCGTGCAGCACCAGCGCGGGCCGGCTGCTGTCCTCCCCCGCCAGGCGCACCACGACGTTCGCGCGGCCGGGGGCGGACTCGATCAGCTCGGGCTCGAGGCCGACCTCGTGCAGCAGGGTCATCACGTGCTCGGCGGCGGAGCGCTCGCCGGGGCCGGAGCCGTCGCCGTAGTTCGACGTGTCGAACCGGATGAGCTCCTGCGCGATCCGCACGACCTCGCCCTCGGCCGCCGAGGTGTCGTGCTGGCCGGCGGGCGGGGTGGCGGGTGCGTCGCTCATGCCCCCACGCTACCGGCCGCACGGGCACGCCGAGGCCGGGGGTCCACGGCGGACCCCCGGCCCCGGCGCGGTGCTCAGGCCGAGGTCAGGCCCCGGCGCGCGAGCAGCGGGGCGATCTCCGGGTCGCGGCCGCGCAGGTCGCGGAACGCGGCCATCGGGTCGACGCTGCCGCCGCGCGAGAGGAGCTTCGCGCGGAAGGTGTCGCCGTTCTCCCGGCGCAGGCCGCCGTTCTCCTCGAACCAGGTGACCGTGTCGGCGTCGAGGACCTCGGACCAGATGTACGAGTAGTAGCCAGCCGAGTAGCCGCCGCCGAACACGTGGTTGAAGTACGTGGTCCGGTACCGCGGCGGCACCGGCGCGAACGCGATGCCCGCGCGCTCCAGCGCGGCGGCCTCGAACGGCTCCACCTCGGCGACGTCGGTCGGGACGTCCTCGGGCGCGAGCCGGTACCAGGCCTGGTCGAGCAGCGCCGCGGCCAGGTACTCCGTCGTGGCGAAGCCCTCGCCGTCCTGCCGGGCGGCGATGAGAGTGTCGACCCACTCCTGCGGCATCGGCTCCCCGGTGACGTGGTGCACGGCGTACGCGCGCAGGACCGACGGCTCCCAGGCCCACATCTCGTTGACCTGCGACGGGTACTCGACGAAGTCGCGCGGCACGTCGGTGCCGGACTGCGACGGGTACCGCACCGCGGAGAACAGGCCGTGCAGCGCGTGGCCGAACTCGTGGAACAGCGTGATGACCTCGTCCCAGGTCAGCAGCGTCGGCTGACCCGCCGGAGGCTTCGGGATGTTGAGGTTGTTCACCACGACCGGCGCCTCGTCGAGCAGCGTCGACTGGTCGACCAGGTTGTTCATCCACGCGCCGCCGCGCTTCGAGTCGCGGGTCCAGTAGTCGCCGAGGAACAGGCCGAGGCCGGTGCCGTCGGCGTCGGTCACCTCGAAGACCCGGACGTCCGGGTGGTAGCCGACGAGGTCGGCGCGCTCGGTGAAGGTCAGGCCGTAGAGCTCGCCCGCGGCGCGGAACACGCCGTCGTGCAGCACGCGGTCGAGCTCCAGGTACGGGCGCAGCGACGAGTCGTCGAGGGAGCGGCGCTCCTTGCGGACCTGCTCGGCGTAGTACGCCCAGTCCCAGGCCTCCAGGGTGGCGCCGGGGACGTCGCGGCGCAGCGCCTCCTCGAGGTCGGCGGCCTCGGCGCGCGCGTTGGCGACGGCGGCGGGCGCCAGGCGGCCGAGGATGTCGGCGACGGCCTCCGGGGTCTTCGCGGTCGCGTCCTCGGCGATGTACGCCGCGTGGTGCGGGTAGCCGAGCAGGCGGGCGCGCTCGGCGCGCAGCCGGGCCAGCTCCAGCAGGGTGGCGCGGGTGTCGTGCTCGCCCCCGCGGCCGCCCCGCCGCACGGACGCGGTGTGCAGACGCTCGCGCAGGGCGCGGTCGGACAGCTGCGCCAGCGCCGGCTGCTGGGTCGGCAGGATGAGGTCGATCAGCCAGGCGCCCTCGTGGCCGCGGCGGGCGGCTGCCTCGGCGGCGGCGGCCCGGGCGTCCTCGGGCAGCCCCGCGAGCTCGGCGGCGTCGGTGACGAGCACCGCGGAGTCGTTGGTCTCGGCGAGCAGCAGCCGGCCGAACACGGTCTCCAGCCGGGTGATCTCGGCGTTGAGCTCGCGGAGCCGGGCCTGGGCGTCGTCGTCGAGCCGCACGCCCGCGCGGACGAACTGGGTGTGCTGGCGGTGGAGCAGCCACGCGGTGTCGGGGGCGAGCTCCAGGTCCCCGGCCTCGGCCGCCTCGCGCAGCGCCTCCAGGCGCGCGAACAGCCGGCGGTCCAGGTAGATGGCGTCGCTGTGCGCGGCCAGCAGCGGCGCGACCTCCTCCTCGAGCGCCTCGAGCCCGGGGGTCGAGTCGGCGGAGGACTGGTTGAAGAACACGATGGCCGCGCGGTGCAGCAGCCGGCCGGAGCGCTCGAGCGCGTCCAGGGTGTTCTCGACGGTGGGCGCGTCGGTGGACGCGGCGATGGCCTCGACCTCCGCCCGCTGCTCCGCCATGCCGGCGAGCAGCGCGGGGCGGTGGTGCTCCTCGCGGATCGCGGCGAAGTCGGGCAGGCCGTACGGCAGCGAGGACGGGGCGGCGAACGGGTTATCCGCGTCCAGGGTGGGGGTGCTCATGCCCGCCATCATCTCCCGTTGCCCGAGGCAGCGGCCGGAGAGCGCTCGCCGACACGCCGGGGCCGGGCGTCGGTGGCGAGCAGGCTGCCCACCCAGTCGTCGCGCCGGACGCCGCGCTGCACGCCGCCCAGCCGCAGCTCCCCCTCGACCCGGAACCCGGCCCGCTCGGCGACCGCGCGGGACGGGCCGTTGCCCACGAACGCGCGCCAGAACACCCGGACCAGCCCCAGACGGCCGAACGCCGCGTCGAGCACCAGCTCGACGGACCGGGACATCAGGCCGCGGCCCCGAGCCTCGGGCGCCAGCCAGTAGCCGATCTCGGCCGAGCCTGTGCCCTCCATGCCGAGGCCGACCATGCCGAGCAGCGTGTCGTCGGCGGCGTCGCGCACCGCCCAGTTGAGCGTCGTCCCGCGGGCCCAGCCGTCCGCGACGTACCCGGTGACGAAGGACTCGGCGTCCTCGCGCGTGTACGGGCTGGGCACGGTCGTCCACTCCTGGATGGCCGGGTCCTGGCAGAGGGCGTCGATCCGGTCGACGTCCGCGGGGCCCGGCGCGCGCAGGACGACGACGCCGTCGGTCAGCTCGAAGGTCTCCATCGGCCCACCCTGCCACGGTCGGACCGCCCGGGTCGCGGCCTTTCGCCCGTCGCCGCTGGTCAGGCCGCCAGCACGACGCCCGGGTCCGCCACGGGCAGGTCGTGGGCCGCGCCCACCCCGGCGTGGTAAAGCAGCCCCGCGTGCGTCGCGAGTCCCGCCGCCAGGGCCGGGTCCGCCGCCAGCGCCTCGCGCCAGCCGCGGGACGCGAGGGCGGTCAGGTACGGCAGCGTCGCGTTCGTCAGCGCCTGCGTCGACGTGACCGGCACCGCGCCGGGCATGTTCGCGACGCAGTAGAACACCGCGTCGTGCACGGCGAACGTCGGGTCGTCGTGCGTGGTCGGCCGGGTGGACTCGAAGCAGCCGCCCTGGTCGACCGCCACGTCGACGAGCACCGAGCCGGGGCGCATCGCGGCGACCATGTCGTCGGTGACCAGCTTCGGCGCGCGGGCGCCCGGGACCAGCACGGCCCCGACGACCAGGTCGGCGTCGGCCACCGCCTCCCGCACCGCGTACGCGGACGACGCGAGGGTCCGGACCCGTCCGCCGAACGCCGTGTCCAGCTCCCGCAGCCGCGGGACCGACACGTCGAGCACGGTGACGTCCGCGCGCATGCCCAGCGCGATCTCCGCCGCGTGCTGCCCCGCGACGCCGCCGCCGATGACGACGACCCGCCCCGGGGCGACGCCGGGGACGCCGCCGAGCAGCCGACCGGACCCGCCGGCGCTGCGCATGAGGTGGTAGGCGCCGACCTGAGCGGCGAGCCGGCCCGCCACCTCGCTCATGGGCGCGAGCAGCGGCAGCGAGCGGTCCGGGAGCTGGACCGTCTCGTAGGCGATCGCCGTGGTGCCGGCCGCGAGCAGCGCGTCGGTCTGCCGCCGGTCCGCCGCGAGGTGCAGGTAGGTGAACAGCACGAGGTCGTCGCGGAGGTGCCCGTACTCGGACGGCACGGGCTCCTTGACCTTGCACACCAGGTCGGCCTCGCCCCAGACGCGCGCGGCCTCCGGGACGAGGGTCGCGCCGGCGGCGGCGTACTGCTCGTCGGCGATCGCGGAGCCGCGCCCGGCGCCGGCCTGCACCAGCACCTCGTGCCCGGCCGCGGCCAGCTGGTGCACCCCGGCGGGGGTGATGGCGACCCGGTACTCGTGGTTCTTGACCTCGGCGGGGATCCCGACCCTCATCGCAGCCTCCTGGGGCGTCGCGCGGCGTGCGGGGCCGGTTCGGCGCCCGTCGGGTTCCAGCGTGAACTTCGCGGTGTTTCCGCGGCGTGACGGCGCGTGTCGGTTCGTTACGCTCAGGATATGGTCGAACTTCCTGCGGGTCTCGGTGCGACGTCGGTCACACCGCCGAACGATCTTCGAGCCGCTCCGCTCGACGCGGTCGACCGGCAGCTGGTCCGGCTGCTCCAGGAGGACGGCCGGGTCGCCAACAACGCGCTCGCCGCCGCCGTGGGGATCGCGCCGTCGACCTGCCTGGCGCGGGTCCGGGCGCTGCGCCGGGCCGGCGTCATCCGCGGGTTCCACGCGGACGTCGACCCCCAGGCCCTCGGCCGAGGCCTGCGGGCCATGGTCGCGGTCCGGATGGCGGCGGGCTCCCGGGCCACCCTGGAACCCTTCGCCCGGGCGGTCGCCGCGCGGCCGGAGGTGCTGGACGTGTACTTCCTCGCCGGTGCCGACGACTTCCTCCTGCACGTCGCGGTGCGCGACACCGACGAGCTGCGCCGGTTCGTCGTGGAGCGCCTGAGCGACCGGCCGGACGTCGCCTCCACCGAGACCAGCCTGGTGTTCGACCACCTCCGGGGCGCGGTGGGCTGACCGCCCGCCGCGGCCGCTCAGCCGCCGAGCAGGTCCGCGACCCGGGCCCAGTCCCGCACCCGGGCCAGCGCGCGGTCGAGCCCCCGGGCGGTGCCGCGCCGAACGCCTCCGTGGTGCCAGGACCAGAGCGCGGACTCCGCACCGCGGGCGACCGCCCACCGCGCGGCGCCCGCGGCGTCCAGCCCGGCGCGGTCGGCGACGAGGAGGAGGCGGTCGCGCAGGACGCGCACCGGGTCGGCGGTGCGCCAGGGGTCCGCGACCTGCTCGAGCAGCGGCCAGGCGTCGTACGCCGGGTCGCCCGTGAGCGCCTTGGGGTCGATCGCCACCCAACGGGCTCCCTCGCCGGTCCCGGCCAGCAGCAGGTTGCCCGGGTTGTAGTCGCCGTGCAGCGTGACGGGCACCGGCGCGGCTGAGGCCCCGACCCCGCGCAGGGTCGCGTCCGCCGCCCGCAGCAGGCCCGGGTCCGGCCGGAGCCCGGCGCGGGCCGCGCGGTCCGCCCGCTCCGCAACCACGTCCGCGAGCCCGCGTCCGACGTCCGCCAGTGCGGGCAGCCCCGCCGGGGTCGGCCCGGCGTGCAGGGCACGCAGCACGTCCGCCGCCGCGGCCAGCCGCCGGGCCGCGGGCGCCCGGACCGCCCGCAGCGGCGTGCCGGGTCGCGCCCGGCCGAGCAGGAGCGCCCAGTCGCCCGCGTGCCCGTCGACCAGGGGCACCGCGCCGCGCCCGCCCCAGGCGCGCAGCACCGCGGCCTCGTCCCGCGCCTCGTCGTGCGGGAACGACAGCTTGAGCACCAGGTCGCGCCCGGCGGCGTCACGGGCGGGCGCGCACCAGGACGCCGAGCCCGACGGGAACGGGTCGCCCAGCACCAGATCCCAGCGGCGGACCGCGCGGTCCACCAGGGACGGCAGGCGGCCGAGCCAGTCCGCGCCCTCCGGGGTGCGCCCGGCACCCTGGCGCAGGGCAGCGGGCAGCGCCGGCGACCGCGGCCCGGCACGGCGCGCCTCCCCCGGCGGCGCCGCGCCGCTGACGAGGATCGGGTCGGCGTCGGGCGGCACGCGCGCCAGGCTAGCGGCGAGCCGCCCGTGCCCGCCCGCGCCCGCCGTGTCGAGGGAGGCCGTCGCATGGACACTTACCGCAAGCGCCGCGCGGGCGCGCCCCCGGGGTTCTTCGCGTGCGAGGCCGCGGGGCTGCGGTGGCTGCGGGTGCGCGGCGGTGCGCCGGTCGTCGACGTGCTCGGCGTCGGCCCCGACCACCTGGACCTCGCCGCCCTGACCGAGGTGCCGCCGAGCCGCCGGGCGGCGCGCGAGCTGGGCCGCGGACTCGCCGTCATGCACGACGCGGGCGCCCGCCGGTTCGGCAGCCCGCCCGACGGCTGGCAGGGCGACGGGTTCTTCGGCCCGCTCGACCAGCCGCTGCCGATGCCGGCGGGCGACCACGAGCGCTGGGGCGCGTTCCTGTCCGACTGCCGCATCGAGCCGCTGGCCGCGGCCGCCGAGCGGCGCCGGGCGCTGGGGCCGGACGACGTCGCGCTGCTGCGCCGGCTCGCGGACCGGCTCCGGTCGGGCGGGCTCGACGACGACGACACGCCCGCGCGGCTGCACGGGGACCTCTGGTCCGGCAACGTGCTGTGGACGCCGGCGGGGGCCACGTTGATCGACCCGGCCGCGCACGGCGGCCACCGGGAGTCCGACCTGGCGATGCTCGCGCTGTTCGGGTTCCCGCACCTGACCGACGTGCTCGACGCCTACCAGGAGGTGCACCCGCTGCGCCGCGGGTGGCAGCACCGGATCGGCCTGCACCAGGTGTACCCGGTGGGGATGCACGCGGTGCTGTTCGGCGGCGGCTACGCCGCGCAGCTGCGCCGGCTCGCCGCGCCCTACGCGTGACGGCCGTGCGTGCGCCCGGCGGGGCCCGTGGCCCCGCCCGGGCGGGTCAGCACCTGTACGCCACCGTCCGCCGCGCCCGCTTGTCCTTCTCCCGCGCGACCTGATCCGCCCCGGCCTCGTTGAGGGCCGTCGGTGACGAGCCACCCGTCCCGCGTCCGTCCACCCCTCACGAGGGGCGCGTGCTCCGCGTCCGGGCCGGTCCCTCCGCGGCGGGATGCTGCACCGCCGCGCGGACCGGGAGCTCTGAGTCTCACCCCGTCCAGCGCGGCGGCGCCAGCGTTTATTCCGATCAGCCCACCGGGTCGGTGGTCATGCGGACCGTGAGCGTGACCTCGGTGCCCGCCTCGACGGTGCCGGAGGTCGGGTCCTGCGTGACGACGACCCACTGGGTCGGGTCGTCGATCGGCCGGCCCTGGCCGGACGCGTCGGCGGCCTGGACCTCGAGGCCGCGGGCCTCGAGCGTCTCCTGCGCGGTCGCGAGCAGCAGGTTGGTCTGATCGATGACCTGGACGTCCTGGGTCTCGGCGGCCGCGGTGGTGGAGTCGTCGGACGCGGAGCCCGCCGACGTGCTGCCCTCGCCGGAGGCGCAGGCGGCGAGCAGGGAGACCGTCGCGACGGCGGCGGCGGCCACGCTGAGGGTGCGCGTGGTCCGGCGACCGGCTCGGGCGATGGACATGTTCATCGGGGGCCCTCCTGGGCTGTTGCGGTGCGTCACGGACCGCGGTCCCCGGGGTCGCCGGTCGCCGCGGAGGGCGCGGGACGGGCGAACGCGCCGCGCTGCGGCTCGCAGGCGGCCGTCGTCGGCAGTCGAGCGGCCGCCCGGGACGTGCCCCGGCGGGCGACGCGCCCTCGGCACAGAGAATACGCCTGTCGGCCGACAGGTTACGTCCGCATTTCGGGGATCTGTGACGCAGCCACCAGCGGCGACGCCCGGACGGCCCAGCCGTTCACCCGTGCGCACCGCCCGGGCGGGTGCCGGCCGGGGCGCTCGCCGCCGTCAGGGCGTCAGCGCCGCCTCCTCCGGCTCGGACAGGGACAGCACGGCACCCACGACGCCGGGTACCGCGGTGACCTGGCGCTCGACGGAGGCGAGCACGTGCGACGCCTCGTCCTCGGCGAGGTTGCCCGCCAGGTCGACGGCTCCGACCAGGAACAGCTGCCGCGCTCCGACGACCTCCAGCCGGAGCTGGGTCACCCGCGCGACCTCGGGCATCGCCAGCAGCGCGCGCACCGCCGCGCCCTGCAGCGCCGGGTCGGCCGTCTCCCCCACGAGGAACCGGCGGTTGCGGTCGATGAGCAGCACGGCCACGACCCCGAGCAGCACGCCGACCAGGATCGAGCCGACCGCGTCCGGCACGGGCGACCCCGTGACCTGGTGCAGCGCGATGCCGGTCCCCGCGATCACGATGCCGACGAGCGCCGCGGCGTCCTCGAAGAACACGGCCCGGACCGTGGGGTCGGACGTCGCCAGCACGTGCTCCCACAGGTCCATGTCCCGCCGCCGGGCGGCCCGGCGCGCCTGCCGCCACGCCTGCAGGAATGACGTCCCCTCGAGCAGGAGCGCGACGCCGAGCACGACGTAGGCGACGACGTACGACGACGCGGGCTCCGGGTGCACCAGCTCCTGGATCCCGTGGGTGATCGACACGCCCGCACCGACCGCGAACAGGCCGATGGCCGCGAACAGCGACCAGACGTAGACCTCGCGCCCGTAGCCGAGCGGGTGCGCGCGGTCCGGCGCCCGCGCCGCGCGCCGCTGGGCGACGAGGAGGAACACCTCGTTACCGGTGTCCGCCCACGAGTGGGCGGCCTCCGCGAGCATCGACGCCGCGCCGGTGAGCACCGCGGCGACCGTCTTCGCGACCGCGATGAGCGCGTTGGCGGCGAAGGCGACGACGACGGTGAGGGTGCTCTCCGCGTGGCCGTCCGCCGCCGCGGGCGGGCCGTCCGGCGTGGTGACGGGGCTGGTCATGGTCTCCGGAGTAGCACAGCGCGGGACGCCCCGCACGGGCGGACGGGGACCCGCCGGCCCGGCAGGACGGCGCCGGGCCGGCGCGTCTAGGCTCGGCGGGATGCCCGCACCCGACGCCACCCCCGAGCCCGCCGAGGCCGCGCCGCCGGTCCGTCCCGCCCGTCCCGCGCGCCCCGGCCGCCGCCGCCGGTGGCTGCTGCACGGCCTGCTGGCGCTCGTCGCGCTGCTCGCCGCGCTCGTGTTCGGGGTCACGACGGCGACCGCCGAGTCGAGCCTCGGCCCGCACGAGGCGCGGTACGACGTCACGACCGACGCGACGGTCACGATCGACGTGGGTCCGCTCGGCACCCTCCAGATCGACTCGCCGCTGCCGCTCGGGCTCGGCGCGCGGGTCACCGTCGAGGAGATCCCCGCCGGCGTCGACGCGCTGCACGGGATCGACACGCTCCAGGCGCTCACCGGGGACCTCAACTCCTACCTGCAGTTCTTCACCGGGCCGCAGGCCACCATCGAGGACGCCGCCCGCGCGCTCGTGGCGAACGCCCTGTGGCGGACGCTGGGCGCGCTCGTCGTGCTGGTGGCGCTGTGGTTCGGGGGACGCTGGCTGCTCGGGCCCGGTCGGCGCGAGGAGCTGGCCGGCCGCCTGGCGCCGCACGGCGCGCAGCTCACCGCGGGCGGCCTCGCGGTCGTGCTGGTCGGGACGCTGGTCACCGCGAGCGAGCGCGGCGACGCCGCGGAGCGCGCCCCGTCCCAGACCGCGTCCGCCGTGTTCGACGGGACGCCGCTCGAGGGCGCGCGGATCACCGGGCGGCTCGGCGGCATCGTCGACACCTACGGCGGGCTGGTCGTCAAGGCGTTCCAGGAGAACGAGGAGTTCTACGATCAGGCCGACGACGCGCTCGTCGCGGCGTGGGCGGACTGGGAGGGGCGCCGGGACGCCCGCGACGAGGACGGCGACGACGCCCCGGCGGCGACCACGGGGCCGACGGCCGCGCCGACCGGGTCGCCCAGCCCGACGGCGGACGCCGGGGAGCCGACCGACGAGGAGGCCGAGCCGCTCACGCTGCTGGTCATCTCGGACCTGCACTGCAACGTCGGCATGGCCCCGCTCATCACGTCCCTCGCCGAGATGTCGGGCGCCGAGGTCGTGCTCGACGCGGGCGACACCACGATGAACGGGACCTCCGTCGAGCAGTACTGCGTGACGACGTTCGCCCGGGCGATCCCGGACGGCGTCGACCTGATCACGGCGCCCGGCAACCACGACTCCGCCGAGACCACCGCGCAGTACGCGCGGGCCGGCGCGACCGTCCTGGACGGCGGCGTCATCGACGTGCGCGGCATGCGCATCCTCGGCGACCACGACCCGAAGGCCACCCGGCTGATCCAGACGCAGACCCAGGACGAGTCGTACGCCGAGGTCGGCACCCGCCTGTCCGAGGTCGCCTGCGAGGACCCCGACGGCGTCGACCTCGTGCTGTTCCACAACCCGCGGACCGCCCCCGCGATGCTGGCCGACGGCTGCGTGCCGGCGCTGGTGTCCGGGCACATGCACACCCGCACGGACCCCGAGCAGATCGAGGAGGGGATCCGGTACATCTCGTCGTCGACCGCGGGGGCGCAGGAGAACGAGCCGCGGATCGGCCCGCTCAAGGGCACCGCCGAGATGACGCTGCTGCGCTGGGACCCCACGACCCGCGAGATCCTCGACTGGCAGCTCGTCGAGATCGGCACGGACGCGAGCGCGGTCGTGCACGACCCGGAGCGCTGGCCCGCCGTGGTGCCGGTCCCCGCCGACGAGGGGGACGAGGCCGTGCCCGGGTCCGGGCCGTCGACGACGCCCTCCGGCGGGGCGACGGCGCCCGCTGCGGGCTGACGCCACCCCGCACGACACCTCCGTCCGCCCCCTGAGACGGGCCACGGGATCGGTGCCGCCCCGCGGCGTCCCGTGCCACACTCACGACCATGACCTCCGCGCTCCGCCGGTGCCGCACCCTGCGGCGCGCCTGCGCGTGTCCGCTCTGTCGGGCCTGACCGCCTCCCCACCTGCCGTCAGATCCGCGCGGGACGTCGTCGTCCCGCCCCGCCGCCCGCGTGCGGCGGACCCCCGAGGAGCATCCCCGTGAGCGTCCTGACCCCTGCCACGACCGCCCGTCCCGCCGTCCACCCGGCCGGCACCGCCCTGGCGCACGCCGCCGACCTGCCCACCCAGGCCGACCTGCGCCGGTTCGAGGAGCTGCTGGCCGCCCTGCCGCTGACCCCCGCCGTCGTCGTCGACCTGCCCGGCCGCCGCCTGGTGGTCGACGGGCAGGACGTCGACCTGACCCGCCAGGAGTTCGACCTCGTGGCGTACCTGGCGCGGTCGGCCGGGCGCGTCGTCAGCCGCGACGAGCTGTACGACGGCGCCTGGCGCAGCCACGACCTGTCCGACCGCACCCGCACGGTCGACGTGCACGTCCGCCGGGTGCGGGCGAAGTCGGGCCTCGACGGCCTGATCGCGACGGTGCGCGGCGTCGGGTACCGGCTCAACGCCCTGGACGGCCTGCGCGTCGTGGCCTGAGCCGCCGGGCACGCCGCGTTCCTGTGGCGGGCCGGGCGCCGGCGGGTGACTCTGGCGATCGGAACACCCCCGCGCCACCCAGGAGGTCCCCGTGGCCCACGCCGACGACGAGCAGACGAGCACCGCGCGCGCCGACGCGCCCGCGCCGGACGACCCGCGCAAGCCCGACTCCCCCGACGACCTCACCAAGCGGTCGTGGTCGTACGTGCTGCGCACCACGCTCCGCGAGTTCAACCACGACCAGTGCACCGACCTGGCCGCCGCGCTGACGTACTACGCGGTGCTGGCGATCGCGCCGGGCCTGCTCGCGGTCGTGTCGATCCTCGGCCTGGTGGGCGACGGGCAGCAGCTCGTCGAGAACCTGGTGGAGACGGCGACCGGGCTCGTCGGCCAGGAGAGCGCCACGCAGACGCTCCAGCCGATCCTGGAGAACCTCACCAACTCCCCCGGCGCCGGCCTGACCTTCGTCGTCTCGCTGGTCGTCGCGCTGTGGTCGGCGTCCGGGTACGTGAACGCGTTCAGCCGCGGCATCAACCGCGTCTACGAGATCGACGAGGGCAGGCCGGTCTGGAAGCTGCGCCCCGTGCTGCTGCTCGTCACGCTCGTGCTGGTGCTGTTCGCGGTGGTCATCGTCGTCGCCGTCGTGCTGTCGGGCGGGCTCGCCCGGACGGTCGGCGACGCGATCGGGCTCAGCTCGGTGGCGGTGACCGCCTGGAACATCGCCAAGTGGCCCGTCGTGCTGCTGCTGGTGATCGTCGCGGTCGCGATCCTCTACTACTTCACGCCGAACGTCCGGCAGCCGAAGTTCCGCTGGATGAGCGTGGGCGCCCTCGTCGCCGTGGTCGTGTGGATCCTGGCGTCGGTCGGGTTCGGGTTCTACGTCGCGAACTTCGGGTCGTACAACAGCACCTACGGCTCGCTGGCGGGCGCGATCGTGCTGCTCCTGTGGCTGTGGATCACCAACCTGGCGCTGCTGTTCGGCGCGGAGCTGGACGCCGAGGTCGAGCGCGGCCGCGAGCTCCAGGGCGGGATCGAGGCCGAGCGCACGATCCAGCTGCCGCCGCGGGACACCCGCGCGAGCGACAAGAAGCGGGCGAAGGCGGAGGAGGACGTCCGCCGCGGGCGGCTCATCCGTGAGCAGCGCCGGACGCGTCCGCCGCGCTGACCCCGGGACGGGCGCGGACCGGCCGGGCACGCGTCGCGCGTGCCCGGCCGGTCCGTGCGGGAGCCGCGCTCAGGACGCCGTGACGCCCGCGACGTCGAGCAGGTCCGCCAGCCCGCCGATCGTCCGGGCGCCGTCGCCGCCCGGCAGCACGGGCACGGGCCCGGTGCCCCACGCGGGGACGCTCGTGAGGAACGACCCGGGGTCGTGCCGCATCAGGCCGACGACCGTCTCCGCGACCAGCCGGCTGCCCACGGGACCGAGGGAGTTCCCCGAGGTCAGCACCTCGGCCTCCTTGAGCACGTAGTACCAGAGCGGCGTGCGCCCGGTGAGCTCGGGGCTGGTGAGCGCGGACCGGACGCCCGCCGGGGCGCCGCGGAGCAGCTCGGCGCGGGTCAGCGGTCGGATGCGCAGCGCGCGGGCGACCGCCTCCCCCGTCGGCACCCCGAGCAGGTAGCCGCGCAGCAGGTTCCGCTTGGCCAGGTGCTCCTGGATGCCCGCGAGGTCCCGCGGCTCGTTCCGCATGACCGACAGGTCGTCGGCGAGCTGGGTGTCGATCGCGCGGGCGAAGTGCCGCGGGTCCGGGTCGGCCTTGTCGACGAACCGGTCCCACTCGATCGCCCAGTTCTCCGGCAGCGTCTGCGCGCCGCCGATGAAGCCCCCGCGACCGGTGAACTGGAACAGCTGGTCGAGGGTGGCCCGCGGCGCGACGAACCCGGGGTCGCCGAAGTTCCGGTTGTAGTCGTAGGCGTTGCGCACCTGCGAGTGCCCGAACCGGAACGCCGCGACCGAGAACTCGAGCGGCATGACCGGCGGGCGCTTCGCGGGGAACCGCTGCAGGTAGAGGCCCTTGAGCTCGGACAGCACCCAGTCGACGGTCCCCGGCACGGTCACCGTCCGCAGGTAGTCGTGCACGATCAGCCACTGGTGGGTGTGCTGCACGAAGTGCTGCGCGCGGGCGAGCAGGTCGGCGTCGGACAGCCCCGGCTCCGCGCTCCGGAAGGCGATCACCACCGCGTTGTGGAACCGCAGGTAGGCGGTGTGCAGCTGCGCGACGACCAGGTTCTCGTCGTTCCGGGAGTCGCCGATCGTCGCGGGGAACTGGGTCCGGCCCGTCGCGGGGTCGGTCACCGGGTGCCGGCCGGGCAGGTCGCGGGCGGCGGGGTCGCCGGCCGCGGGCACCGGCTGGCCCGGCGCGGGCGACGCGAGGGTGCCGACACGCAGGAACGGACCGTCGTAGAACGCGGCGGACCGGTCGCCGTCGGGGCCGTCGCCGTAGACGGAGTCCAGGTTGAGGTACGGCTGCCGGGCGTTGCCGAGCGCGTGCCGCACCGTGTCCGCGTCGACGGGACGGAGCGCGGGGTCGGCGACCGCCGGCTGCTGCAGGCGGGGGTCCGCCGAGTCCTCGAGCGTGAGGTCGTGGTCGATGAACTGGCCCCAGTAGGTGTACACCGCCGGGATCGTCGACGGCGGGGCCGGGCTGGTGGCCGGCTCGGCCATGGCGCCGCCGAGCCGGCGGAGCAGCGCGATGACCTGCGGCGGGTCGGCCGCCGGCAGGTGGGCGTCGGCGTCGCCGACCAGGTCGGCGAACAGGTAGCCGAAGTCCGAGGCGCGCGCCTGGCGGTGCAGGACCTCCCCGTGGCCGACGTTCTCGACCACCCGTCCGGCGACGGCGGGCGCGGCGGTCTCGGTCTGCGTGGCGTTCATGTGGTTCCCCCTGGGCGGTGCCGGGCCGCGGTGGACGCCCGGCCGGGTGGCGGACCCGCGCCGCGCGGGCGGCGGGGTGAGCGGTCCGGGTCGTCACCGGGGGGTGCGGACGGCGCGGGCTGCGAGTCCGGCGCGACGCGGCCGACGACGACGTCGGGGCGGCGCGCACGCCGGGTGCGCGAGGCGACCATCACACCACCGCGTGCGCGGGGGCTTCAAGAGTCGGCGGCGGCCGGACCCGCGGGCGCCGCACCGGCGGCGCCTGCTGCCGCCGGAGCCGGCGTGCCGGTGTACTCCCAGTGCCAGGGCTCCGCCGGACCCGCACCCCCCGGGCCGGCCCACGCGGGGTGCTCCCAGCCGTGCGCGGGCCCGTGCTCCACCATCCACGCGTACAGCGGCTGGTCGAACTGCCCGACCCCGCCGAACCCGGCGAAGTCGACCGCGACGCCCCAGCCGTGGTGCGACACGCCCGCCGGCGCGGCGAGGCCGCCCTTGGCCGCCTTGAGCGCCGCCTGCTCGGCGTAGGTCCGGTAGGTGCTGCCGACCGGGAGGTCGGTGCCGTGCTCGGCCCGGAACTCCTCGTTCAGCGCCGTGAGCGCGACCACCGCGTCGCAGCGGAGCCGCGCCCCGGGCGCGAACGGCACCGGGCACAGCAGCACCGGGTCGACGGTCCCGTCCGCGAGCAGCCCCGACGGGCGCGCGCTGCCGCCCCCGGTGCGCACCGGCGCGCCGACGACCCGCCCGTCGAGCACCGGCAGGTCCGCCGCGGCACGCGTCGCCTCACCGGCGGCCTGCTCCACCCGGTCCAGCCCCGCCACGTCGCCCGCCGCACGGTCCGCCGCGACCGGCACGCTGCGCTCGACGGCCAGCGCGAGCCGGAACACCGACCCGGCGGCCGCGCGGACGCGCAGCGCCGAGGCGACGCGGTCACCGGCCGTCGCGGCCGGCTCTGCCCAGGCGTCCGTGAGCCGGACCACGGCCGCGTCCATCCCGGGCAGGTCGTCGAGCGGCTGCGGCGACACCCGCAGCGGCTCCACGCCGGCGGCGGCGTCCAGGGCCGCGCGCGCGAGCAGCGCGGACGCGGCGGTCACGGCGGGCTCCTCCGCCGCGGTCCGCGCCACCCACCGGTCGCCGTCCGCGGCGGCGGTGCGGACCGGGTCGAACCCGCGGCCGGTGGCGTCCTCGGCCTTCGCGGCGGCGGGAGCCGGGGGCGCGCCGGTGCCGCCGAGCGCCGGCGTCCCGGTGAGCGTGACGCCGAGCGCCACCGCGAGGCCCGCCCCGAGCAGCGACCGGCCACCGACCCGGGCGACCGCCGCGCCCCGGCCGAGCCGCGCGCGCCCGGCCATCCGGTGGCGGGGACGGCGCGGCGCTGACGGCATCGCGGGGGCTCCTGGGCGAGGCGGGTCGCTGGTCCGCGTGGGCGCGCCACCCGGGTGATCCGGACCCGCGACGCCCACCGCGCGCCCGAGCCGCGTCGTCGCCGATCCCCCAAGCCGGGGTGCCGGTGCCGCGCCAGGAGTGCGCGCCGGTCGTACCGGGCTCCTGCGCCCGGCTCCCGCCACGGGCGCCCCGTCCTCGCGAGGCGTGCCGTCCGGCCAGCGTAGGAACGCCCCGCGGAAGGTGTCAACGCGAACGAGTGATCCGGGTCACACCGCGGCGCGCCGGTCGGCGCTGTGCCGGAGGCGGCCCGACGCGACCCGGGCACACCGCGCGCGCACCTGCGACGAGCGGATCACAGGGCGTCCCGGGCGGCCTCCGCGGCGCGCAGCCGCTGCTCCGCGCGCTCGGCCTGCCGCGCCGCCGCCGTGCGCGCGGAGCGCGCGTGCCGCACCTCGAGGCCGACCGCGCGGGACTCCTGCTCGGCGGACGCCAGGGCGGCCCGCAGCCGCTCGATCTCCTCCCGGGCGCGGGCGATCGTGCCGTCCAGCTCCTCGGCGCGGGCCTCGACCGCGTGCAGCCGGTCGTCGGCCGCGTCGCGCGCCCCGCGACGCTCGTCCGCCTCGTCGCGCGCGAGGGCGACGTCCTGCTCGGCGGCCCGGACGGCAGCCGCGCGCCGCTGCGCCCGGGCCTCGCGCTCGGCCGCGGCCCGGCGCGCGGCGCTGCGCTCCTGCTCGGCCTGGCGATCCTGCTCGGCCCGGCGCCCCTGCTCGGCCCGGCGATCCTGCTGGGTCTGGCGGTCCCGCTGGACCCGCACGCGGCCGCGGCGGCGTCTGCCGGGCAGCGACACCGTCTCCCCCGGACCGCCCGTGCCCTCGCCGTCGCCGGGCCCCGCGTCCTCCGTGCGCTCGCCGCCGCCGGACCCCGGCTCGTCCTCGTCCGCGACGCGGACCCGCGACCGCCGCCCTGCCGGGGCCGCGCGCAGCGGCCGCCGCGGCTCCTCCTCGGTCAGCAGCCGCCCGCGCCGCCGACCGGGGGGTGCCCCGGTCGGCGCGTCGACGTCCCGCTCCCCGTTCGACCCGTCCGCCGCCGCGCCCGCGTCGTCCGGCACCGCGCGCAGCGGCGTCCGTCGCGCCGGCGCACCGGCGAGCGCCGGCGCGCCCGGCACCGCCACCGCGCCCTCGACGTCGACCGGCTCGAACCCCGACGAGAACAGGTCCCGCACGAGCAGCCCCGTCGCGACCGCCGCGGCGGCGTCGGGGTCGCCCATCGCCGCCCGGAGGGTGGCCTCGACCTGGCCGCGGACCGCGCCGCCCGCGCCGCCGCCGAGCAGCGCCAGGGCCGCGTCCGCCGCCGCGCCGACGGCCCGCTGCTGCTCCGCGTGCAGCGCCCGGAGGTCCGCACCCGCGAGGGCCGCCTGCGCCTCGCGGATCCGGACCCCGAGGTCGAGCAGCGCGCCCAGGTCGTCGGGACGCTCCCGCACGAGGAGGTTGACGGCCGCGGCGGCGGAGGACGGCTTCCGCAGCGCGCCCACGGCGCGCGCGAGGTCGCGCTCGCCGCCGGACCGGGCGGCCTTGACGGCGGCGGTGCGGGCGCCGGTGAACCCCGCCGGCGGCACGCCGTACAGGTCCGCCGCCACGCCTGCCAGGTCCGCCACCGCCGTCCTCCCGCGTGCTCGTCGCCCCGTCCGCCTCGTCGGCCCAGCGAACCACGCCACCGACCCCGACGCCCGCGTCGGCACGCCCGGCCGGAGGTCCCGTCCCGGCGGCCCGTGGCAGCCGATAGCGTCGGGGCGACCAGGACGGACGGCGTGAGAGGGGACGGTGCGGCGTGACCGGCCACCAGTTCGAGATCGGCCGCGACGGGCCCACCGCGGTCGTCGTGGGCGTGGACGGCTCCGACCCGTCGCTGCGTGCCGCCGCCTACGCGGTGGGCGTGTGCCGGCGCCAGGGCAGCCGCCTGGTGGTCGTCTACGTGCGCGAGCCCGGCGGCGGGGTGGCGTCGCTGATGGACACGACCGGCGCGGCGAGCGTCGCCGTCGTCGAGCACCAGGACGCGGTGGAGCGCGCCCTCCGCGACCCGCGCGCCCTCGCCGACGCGCGGGGCGTGCCGGTCGAGGTCGTGGTGCGCACCGGCGACCCGTACCAGGTGCTGTCCGCCGTCGCGCACGAGGTGCGCGCGGACAGCGTCGTGGTCGGGTCGTCGGCGAGCATCGGCCACCGGATCGCCGGCTCGCTGGCCGTGCGGCTCGTGCGGAACGCGCGCTGGCCGGTCACCGTCGTGCCCTGACGGGCCTCAGGCGGCGGCGCCCCCGGCGGGGGCCGTCCCCGCCGCTCCCGGCACCGGCCCCGACGTGGGCCGCAGCAGCCCCGACTCCAGCGCGACCTCGGTGTCCAGCGTGACGTACCCGCGCTCGGCGAAGAACACCGTGACCCGGTCCTCCTCGACCACCGACACCTGCCCGGGTCCCCACTCCGCGTGCTCGACCGCCTGCCCGGGCAGCAGCGGCGCGTCCTCCACCTCGACCGACGTCCCCGCGTCGCAGGAGTCGCAGGCCCCGCAGGGCCGCGGGTGCTTCTCCCCCAGCAGCTCGAGCAGCAGCCGGCGCCGGCAGTCGGTGGTGTCGGCGTAGGTGCGCACGACCTCGACCCGGGTCCGCTCGACCGTCCGCCGCTCCTCCTGGCGCTCGGTGGCCGTGCGCGCCGCGGCCTGGGCGGACATCCCGGTCGCCGCCAGCGTCCCGCCGTCCTCGCGCCGGACCGCCCCGGTGTCGAGGAGGACGCCGAGGGCGCGGGAGGCCGTCCGCGCGGCGAGCCCGCTCGCCCGCGTCAGCGCGCGCTGGTCGCGGCCCCCGTCCGGTGCGGCCGCGACGGCGTCCAGCACGGCCGCGAGCGTGCGCTGCTTCGGCACTCCCCCGGTCCGCAGGTACTGGTTGAACCCGTAGTCGTCCGGGCGGCTGACCAGCACCGCCCGCGCGGGCTCGCCGTCGCGCCCGGCACGGCCGACCTCCTGGTAGTAGGCGTCCAGCGACGTGGGCGGGCCGGCGTGCACCACGAACCGCACGTCCGCCCGGTCCACGCCCATGCCGAACGCGCTCGTGGCCACGACCAGGTCCTGCTCCCCGGACAGGAAGGCCCGCTCGACGGCGGCGCGCTCCTTCGCCGGCAGCCCGGCGTGGTAGCCCCGGGCCGGCAGCCCGGCGCGGCCGAGCGCCTCGACCAGCTCCTCGACGTGCGTCCGGGTGCGGGCGTAGACGAGTCCCGCGCCGCCGGGGTCGGCGACCAGCTCGCCGACGAGCGCCACCACCCGGTCGTCCCGCTCGCGCGGCGTCGACGCGTGGTGCGCGCCGAGCCAGATGTTCGGCCGGTCGGCGTCGTGCACGAGCACCCGGGCGTCGACCATGCCGAGCCGCTCCACGACCTCGTCCCGCACCTGGGGCGACGCGGTGGCGGTCAGCGCCAGGACCCGCGGGCGGCCGAGCCGCTCGACGGTGCCGGCCACGTGCACGTAGTCGGGCCGGAAGTCGTGTCCCCACTCGCTGACGCAGTGCGCCTCGTCCACGACCACGAGCCCGACGGGCGCGCGGTCGAGCGCCTCGGCGACGGGACCGCGCGCCAGCTGCTCCGGCCCGAGCACGAGAACGTCGAGCTCGCCCGTCGCGGCCGCCTCCAGGGCTGCGGCCTGCGCGCGGGCGCCGCGGGCCGAGCTCACCGACTCCGCCCGCAACCCCGCCTCGCGCAGGCCGGCGACCTGGTCCCGCTGCAGCGCGAGCAGCGGCGACACCACGACGGTCAGCTCCCCGCTCAGCAGCGTGGCGATCGCGTACACGGCGGTCTTCCCGGCCCCGGACCGCGCGACCAGGAGCGTGTCCCGGTCGCGCAGCCCGTCGAGCGCGTCGCGCTGCGCCTCGCGGAGCGTCGCGTCCGGGCCGAGGACCCGGCGGACGGCGGCGTCCAGGTCCGGTGCCTCGGCCCCGGACCCGTCGGTCGTCCGCGTCACAGGGTGCGCGCGCGGTTGAGGCCGAGGAAGAACGCGCCGCCGCTGCACAGGATCCCGGCCGTGAACAGCCAGATCTCGGCGGTGTCGACCGCGAGCCCCATCAGGTAGAGCCCGCCCACGAACAGCACGAAGCAGAACAGGAACAGCAGCACCCGCGCGGGCGGGGGCGGCGGGGGCTGCTCCTCGGACGCGCGCACGCGCTCGAGGTAGTCGTCGTCGACGGTGCCGCGGTCGGACACGGGGGCCTCCGGTGGGGGTGGTGGGGCGCTCAGCGGCGCGGCTGGGCGGGGTTGGTGGGGACGCCGTGGGACGGCGGGTTCTGGGGCGGCCCGGCCGTCTCCGGAGCGGCGCTGCTGGTGCCCGCCGGGGCTGGTGCGGTCTCCGCGGCGGGGGCCGCGGCGTCGCCGGAGGACGGGCGCTGGCCCTCGGCGAGGTCGAGCAGCCGGTGGTCGAGGATCTGGATCACCGCGACCCGGTTCGCGTGCGCCTCCTCGTACCGGCGCAGCACGTCGATCTCGTCGGCCTCCAGGCTGCGGATGCGGTGGCCGAGCGAGCCGATCGGCAGGTGGTCGTAGTCCGGCACGGGCAGGTCCTCGCGGCGCACGTCGTCGTCGGTCATGCGTCCTCCCGGGGTCGTGGCGGCGCCGGGCGCGGCCGCCGCGATCGACGCTAGGCCGGGGTGCGGGGGCGTGCCACCGGAGCGCGGCCGGTCCTACGATCGGCGGGTCCGCGCACGCCCGCCGACACCGCACCGCCAGGGAGCACGCGTGCCCGCACCCCACGCCCCCGGACCCACCGCCCTCGACGAGCGGTTCGCGACGCCGCCGGAGGAGCGCGGCTGGACGCTCGCCTACCTCCCGGCGTGGAGCTCGTACACCGCCGCCGCCGCGGCCGCCCGCACCGGCCCCGACGGGCTGCACCTGACGATCCCCGCCGACCACCCGGTCTGGTGCCCCGGCGACCACGTCCCGCCGCTCCGGGTCTCGGCGGCGCAGAGCGGGTCCTGGTCGGGTCCCGTCGGGAGCACGCGCGGGCAGCAGCCGTTCCGCGCCGGGCAGACGGTGCACGAGGAGCAGCCGGCGCGGTGGGCGTGCACCCCTGTCGCGGGCCGGGTCGAGGTGACCTGCCGCGCGACGATCGGCCCGGGCTCGATGTTCTCCGCCTGGCTGGTCGGCGTCGAGGACGTGCCGGAGCGCAGCGGCGAGCTCTGCGTGGTCGAGGTGTTCGGCGACACCCTGGGGACCGACGAGGACGGCATGCCGACCGCCGCGCTCGGCTCCGGCGTGCACCCGTTCCGCGACCCGGACCTGCGCGAGGAGTTCGCCGCGCCGCGCACCGCGGTCGACGTCGCGGCGCGGCACACCTACGCCGTGACCTGGCGGCCCGGGCGGGCGGTGTTCGAGGTCGACGGCGTGGTCACCCGGTCCCTCGCCCAGGGGCCCGGCTACCCGCTGCAGCTCATGCTGGGCGTGTTCGACTTCCCGGACCGCCCGCACGGGCCGGGGGCGCCGGCGGTGCCCGAGCTGGTGGTCGAGCGGGTGCGGGTCACGCCCGGCTGACCGACGCGCGGGCGGGCGTCACTCCCCCGGCTCGTCCGGGCGCCCGCCGTCCAGCGGCTGCGTGAACCCGGCGTGCATCGCCGCCTTCGCCCGGTCGGGCAGCACCGCCGCGGCCGCGGTCTGGAGCCGCGCCTTGAGCGACCGGACCTCGACCTTGTCGGTGCCCGCCATCAAGCCCTCGAACGCCTGGTCGGCGACGTCCGCGGGGTCGTCCTTCGGACCGCGCCCGACCGGCGTCTGCTCCATGCCGGCGCGCGCGAAGAACTGCGTGTCGGTCGGGCCGGGCAGGAGCGTCGTCACGGTGACGCCGGTGTCGGCGAGCTCGTGGCGCAGGGCCTCGCCGAACGACTGCACGAACGACTTCGACGCCGCGTACGTCGCGTACCAGGGGCCGGGCATCAGCGCCGCCGTCGACGCGGTGAGCAGCACCCGGCCGGCACCGCGCTGCACCATCGCCGGGACCAGCGCCTTGGCGAGCCGGACCGTGCCGACGACGTTCAGCCCGATGACCGCGAGGTCGCCGTCCAGCGGGGTCTCGACGAACGGGCCGCCCGCCCCGAGGCCGGCGTTCAGGGCCAGCGCGTCCACCGGCCGGCCCACGGCGCGCACCGCGTCGACCAGCTGCGCGACGCCCTCGGCGGTGCCGAGGTCCGCGTGCACGGGCCGCACCGCGTTGCCCGCGGCGGTGAGCGCGTCGGCGGCGAGGGCGATCTGCGGCTCGTCGGCGGCGACCACCAGGTCGAAGCCCTCGGCCGCGAACCGGCGGGCGAGCTCCAGCCCGATCCCGCTCGACGCCCCGGTGACGACCGCCAGCGGGCGGATCGCGATGTGCTCGGTCATGGGTCGGCCTCTCGTCCGTGCGCGCGGGCGGCGCGGCCGCACCCGCTCGTCGGACGCTAGGTCGGGCACGAGCCGGTCGCCACCGGACGGCCACCGGGCGGCCACCGGAGCCGCGCCGCTCAGCCGCCCAGCACGATCTCGCCGTACGTCCGCAGCTCGTGCGCCGCGACGGTCGCCTCGACGGTGCCGAGGGGGTCGGCCGCCGCGTACGCCGTCAGGTCCAGCCCGGTCAGCGCGCCGATCATCGACACCGGCACCTGGAACGTCCGGTAGGCGCCGAACGTCGCCTCGGCGAGCACGCTCGGCAGGAACGCGTCCTGCCCGAGCACGTACCCCGTCACCACGAGTCGACCGCGCTCGTCGACGACCGCCACCACCTTCCAGAACTGCCGCGGCAGCAGCACACCCCGGTACGGGGGGTCGTCCGGGGCGAGCACCGGGCCCGCGAGCACCGAGAGGCGCAGCCGGTCGCGGCGGGCCGTGCCGAGCAGGTACTCCTCGAGCCCGAGCCAGAGCGTCGAGCCCGCGTTGAACGCGTGGTGCTGCGGGGCCGAGTTCGTGTAGTGGAACGTGTCGTCGTTCGCCGCGCGCGCCAGCGCTCCCCAGGAGGGGTCCAGCCGCCGGACCAGGTGGCCGCGGTCGAGCGCGTTGTCCGCGTACACCTCCGCGCCGGTCTGCTCCTCGCGCGGCAGCCGCGGGTCGAGGATCCACCGGTCGTCGCTGCGCGGCCGGGCGTCGGTGTGCGCGCCGTCGATGTTCACCGCCGTGCAGAGCGCCAGCCGGCGCGCGCGGTGCATCACGACGCTGAAGTGGTGGTACCGGAGCTCGGCCGACGCGTCCGGGGCGTTCGACCCCGCGCCCGGCACCGGCAGCGGGACGCCGAGGAAGTCGGGGTCGTAGCCGCCGCGCGCGGCGTAGTCGGGGTCGATCGCGAGCGACTCGTGGGCGCTGACGGGCACGGACGCGGGCGGGCGCGGGGGCGCCGCCGGCCCGTCCGGGACCGGCGCCGGCGCGGCGCCGAGCGCGACCTGCACGGTGAGCGTGAGCGGGATCGCGACGGTCCCGTCGGCGGTCGCGGCGGTCGCGGCGGTCGCGGCGGTCGCGGCGGTCGCGGCGCCGACCGTCGCGCCGAGTACCGCGGGCCCGGTCGTGGCCGACGCCGGGCGGGGTGCCGGGGTCGAGGCCGCCTCGGGCCCGCCGTGCGGCGTCGCCGGGTCGTCCAGGGCGTCGACGAGCGCCCGCCGGGCCGGGT
The DNA here is from genome assembly GCF_019091725.1 of Cellulomonas sp. GbtcB1. Classification (NCBI taxonomy): domain Bacteria; kingdom Bacillati; phylum Actinomycetota; class Actinomycetes; order Micrococcales; family Cellulomonadaceae; genus Cellulomonas; species Cellulomonas sp. GbtcB1. The sequence continues at coordinate 125,921 of NZ_JAGXJG010000003.1, forward strand.
CGAGCGGCAGCCCCGCGAGGTGCGCCAGGATCCTGCTGATCCGGATCCCCTCGTTCAGCGACCCGGACCCGCCGGGCGACGGGTCGGGCACGCTCGCGTGGTGCAGCGCGACGACCTCCCACTGGTCGTTGAACACCGGCGACCCGGACGACCCCGGCTCGGTGTCCGTGACGTAGTGCAGCACCTGCTCGGGGATGTCGACGAGCCGGTTCTCCCGCAGCGCCACCTCCTTCCGGCGCGCCGCGGGGTGCTGCACGATCGTCACGGACTCGCCCACGACGACGGTGCCCTGCGCGCCCGTGAGGCGGCACCAGCCGAACGGCGCCGTGCTGGCGGGCGCGCCGGCGACGGCCACGAGCGCGAAGTCGAGCTCGGGGTCCGCCGCGAAGAACAGGTCGGGGTCGAGCCCGACCTCGACCACCGGCATCGGGTCGCCGTCGAGCGCCCGCTGGAAGTCCAGCTGCAGCACGCTGCCCGCGGCCACGTCCGCCGCCGGCAGCACGTGGTGGTTCGTCAGCACCAGGTGCGGCGACACCAGGAACCCCGTGCCGAACCCGGCGGTGCGGCCGTCGGCGCCGCGGATCACGACCCGGCCGACCGTGCGCTGGGCGACGAACCCGCCCTCGAGGTACCGCGCCTCCAGGAAGTCCGGCTGGTTGACCACCTTCTCCAGGAGGATCTGCGGGGCGTCCGGCAGGTCCAGCCGCTCGGCCGCGTCCGCGACCAGCGCGGGGGCGGGCACGTCGGTGGGCACCGAGTCCGGGTCCTCGCCGGTGCGGAACCGGCTCACCCGGTCCACCCGGCGCGCCACCCGCAGCGGGTCGTTGGCCGCGGCGAGCTCCCGGCGGTCGACGCGGTCGATCGCCGGGAGCCGGACGTCCGCCCGTTCCCGCGCGCGGCGGGCGGCGAGCTCCCGCTGGTACTCCTCCTGCGCCCGGAGGCGCTCGGGCAGGGTGGTGGCGCCTCCCGGCGCGCTGACGGTGTCCATGGTCCGGTCCCCTCGGGCGGACGACGCGGCGGGCGCCCGGCGCTGCGGGCGGGTGGCCGGGCGGGGCGGGCGTCGTCGTCCGTCCCCCGCCCGGCGGACGGGACGCACGGGGGGACGCGCTCGACGCTAGCAGTGTGACCCACGCCACACCAGGGCCGCCGAGGGCCTTGACGCGCCCGCGCGCCGGTGCTGCACTCGAAGGGTCCGCGCCCCGGACGACGGAGTCGAGATGGCCGCCCGCCCACACCCGTCAGCCACCCGCCGGGTCGGGTGAGCACGGTGGCGCGCGCGCTGGTCCTGGTGGGCGTCGCCCGCACCGGCGGCCGGTTCCCGGAGCTGCCCGCGGTGCCCGGCGCGGTCGCGGCGGTGCGGGCCTGGGCCGCCGAGCAGGGCGTCCCCGACGACCTGGTGCTGGCGTTCACCGACGACGACGGCACGCCCGTGACCGCCTCGGACGTGCTCGCGGGCGTGCGCGGCCTGGTGGACCGCGGCGACGTCGACCAGCTCGTCGTGTACTTCAGCGGCCACGGCATCAACACCGGGAACGCCGAGTTCTGGCTGCTCACCGGAGCGCCCGAGGACGGCAGCCAGGCGGTCAACGTGTCGCTGACCTCGTGGTTCGCGGAGCGGCTGCCCGTCCGGCACGTGGTGCTCGTCTCCGACGCCTGCCGGACGGCCGCGAGCACGGTGCAGGAGCTGAGCGTCCAGGGGGTCGCGGTCGTCCCCAACCTGCCGCCGAGCGGGCCGGCCGCCGCAGTGGACGTGTTCTACGCCTGCGCGCTCGGCGACCCCGCCTACGAGGTGAAGGACCCCGCGGCGTCCGGGGCGGCGTACCAGGCGCTGTTCACGTCGGCGCTCGTGGGGGCGCTGCGCGGCGACCACCCGGCGCTGGTGACGCCGGGGCCGGGCGCGCCCGCGGGCGGCGGCGGTGCCGCGGGCGGTGCCGGCGCGGGGGCAGGCGCCGGGTTCGGGCTCGTGCAGCCCTGGCCGCTCAAGCGCGCGCTGCCCGGGCTGGTCGCGGAGCGGCTGACCGCCGCGCACGCCCCGCTCGACCTGGCCCAGACGCCCGACGCCCGGCTGTCCTCGGACCCGCTCGAGGCGTGGCTGTCCCGGATCGAGCCGTGGCCGCTCGCAGCGCCGGAGGCGGCCGCGGGCGACGGCGCCGCGCGGGGCGCGGGGGGCGCGGGCCCGCGGGGGACGCTGCAGGGGGAGTGGTTGCGCCGCTCCCCCGCCTGGCTGGACGACGGGAGGACCGAAGAGTCCGTCCGCCACTTCGTCTGGAAGTACGAGGGCCGGCTCCCGATCTGGGCGGCCACGGAG